>DGUG01000006.1 GCA_002394535.1 Lachnospiraceae bacterium UBA4316 | reverse complement strand
TGTTCTGGATTCATCTGAACATGGATTATCCGTTCAATTTAAAGGGTATTCTGTATTTTCCGAAGATCAATATGGAGTACGAGTCCATTGAGGGTGTTATAAAACTTTACAACAATCAGGTATTTATTGCGGACAATATCAAAGAGGTTATTCCGGAATTCCTGATGCTGCTTAAAGGTGTCATCGACTGCCCTGATCTGCCTCTTAATGTATCAAGATCGGCATTGCAGAACGACGGATTTGTTCAGAAGATAAGCGACTATATCTCCAAGAAGGTTGCGGATAAACTTGCCGGAATGTGCAAGACCGAGAAGGAAGAATACGAGAAGTACTGGGATGACATCAGTCCGTTCATTAAGTACGGATGCTTAAAGGACGACAAATTCTGTGAGAAGATGACAGACTATATTCTGTTCAAGGATATAGACGGCAAGTATATGACTCTGCCGGAGTGCCTCGAACTTCCTCAGAAGAAGGACTCTGAAGAGGCAACCGATGAAAACGGAGAAAAAGTTGAGGCAGAAGTTGTCGAGGATGAAAAATCGTCTGACAAGGACAAGGATAAGGACAAGGATAAGGATAAGGACAAGGACAAGGTTCGTAAGACTATATATTACGTCACCGACATTCAGCAACAGTCTCAGTATATTAATATGTTCCGCGAGCAGGGAATGAACGCGGTTGTTATGACTCACAATATTGACCAGCCGTTTATCAACCAGCTTGAGTCAAAGAACGAGGACATCAAGTTCATGAGGATCGATGCGGATATTACCGATTCCTCAAAGGAAGAGTCTACCAAGAAAGAAAAGAAGCAGAACGAGAAGGATGCCAAGACTCTGACGGAACTGTTCCATGAAGTTGCCGGTAACGATAAACTGACCGTCAAGCTTGAAGTTTTGAAGAATGAAGGAATATCTTCGGTTCTCACGGTTTCGGAAGAATCACGTCGTATGCAGGATATGATGAAGATGTATTCGGTTGGCGGTATGGATATGGGAATGTTCGGATCTGAGGGTGAGACTCTTGTTCTTAACAGCAGAAACGAACTGGTTAAATATCTGATCAATCATCGCGATTCGGAGGATGCAAAATTGTTTGCGGCCCAGCTTTATGATCTGGCGGTTATTGCCAACAGACCGCTTAGCGCCGATGCAATGACAAAATTTGTTGCAAGAAGCAATGAGATAATGTTGAAACTTGCTGAAAAATAAATGATTTTGCGTAGCTAAAGGGTGTGACTTGTCACACCCTTTTTTGTTTTGAACAGATTTTGCTGTTTACACAGTAAAAATACAATATATTGTGGTTTCGCGAAGCTTTTGGTGCTATAATTTACCATGTATAACTTTGCGGACGTATCTAACGGAGCGACATATGGAAACAAGTATTCTTTATCTACAGGCAAATGAAGGAATAGCGTCAAACCTTAAGGACAGATTCAACGCCGAAGGAATTGAGTTTATTAATGCCACATCGGCAGCCCAGGCATTCGATCTTCTTCGGGAAAGAGAGTTCTATCTGACACTTTCCGACGGCTACATTCCCGACATGCGGGTCCACGATTTTGTCGACAGATGTGCAAGAGAGTATCCGGATATGATACTTGATGTGTGTATGGATCTTACTGATCCGAAATATGTTCCGTTGATCGTTAACGAGGATTGTGTGCGTAAAGTTTTCCTGCCGCCATGGAACATAGAGGATATAGTTGATGGAGTAAAGGCGTCCATAGATGAGGCCCATATCCATATGGATCTTGTGCGAAGGATTAACGAGCTTAAAAATGATGAAAAAACATTTGCGGAGACTATCGATCACTTAAGAAAATCACTTCTCCGCCAACAGTACAGCTACAACAAAATCGCACCGTTTTTCAACAGGGTATTGGATGCGTTCCTAAAGCGCAGGGATCTTGGCAGTGAATACAGCAATTTTGTTAAAAGATCGTGTGACAAGATGCTTAGATTGCAGACAACCGCGTATTTTAAAATATCCGAACTTCGTACAATCATCTACGACAATATGACCGATGCCCTTAAGAATAAGGAAAATGTTAATATCGGAGATGTAAAGAGCTGCCTGTACGGCGAGGTTCCCAGATCTGCAATGGCTGATTTGACTTTTGCTCTTTGGATACTTGCTGTTGTGGAAGGATTCAAGTGCGACACAGCTACACTGAGTGTTGACAGCAGATATGTTACGAGCAAAAAGTGCGAGTATAAACTGTCGGTTACCGGCGAGAAGAAAACGGAAATATCCGTTGACATTCAGCTTTATATAGCCAATATCCTGAGTAATATTGTTGATGAGTACCAAAAATACGATACCGCCGACGGGTGGGCATATGAATTGCGAATAACCATATAATTTGTTAAAATTAAGTTTTGATTGATATATTTGTTTTGAGGCATATTTATGAACTACGGAAGAAGAGGAATCAAAAAGCGTCAGAAGGCCATGAACTCTCCGGCGACCAAGGTGGGGAAGTTTTTCGGCGTCAGTCTGTTTGCCATAGTGACTTTTGCCGCTGTTACAGTCGCGGTTGCAGGAATGTGTGCCGGAGTGGGACTCTTTATGGGAGTTGTCGATACCGCCCCGGATATTTCCAATGTTGATGTTGCTCCCGCCGGTTATTCTACGACTGTATATGACAGCGAAGGCAATCAGGTTACAAAACTTGTTGCGGAGAATTCGAACCGTGTCTACGTCAAGCTTGACAAGATACCGATCGATATGCAACATGCGTTTGTTGCGATAGAGGATGAGCGATTTTACACCCATAACGGTATTGATATAAAGGGTATTATGAGAGCCGGAGTCAAGGCTCTTAGCGGTAATCTCCACCAGGGTGCTTCTACCATTACCCAGCAGCTTCTCAAGAATAACGTATTTACATCATGGACAGAGGAAAGCAGTCTTGTGGACAAGTTTAAGCGAAAGTTTCAGGAGCAGTATTGCGCGATCCAGCTTGAAAAAAGAATGTCCAAGGATCAGATTCTTGAGAATTATCTGAATACAATAAACCTGGGACAGGGAACGCTTGGTGTTCAGGCGGCATCCCAGAGATACTTTGGTAAGAATGTTTCTGATCTGAACTTATCGGAGAGTGCGGTAATTGCATGTATCACACAGAATCCTTCGAAATGGAATCCGATATCGCATCCGGAAAATAATGCGGAGAGAAGAGAAGAAGTACTGAAAAAGATGAAGAATCAGGGATACATCAATGAAGCCCAGTTTAATGAAGCTATGGCTGATGATGTGTATTCACGTATTCAGGTTGTAAACGAAAAGGTTGAAAAGAAGACAATATATACGTATTTTGTGGATGAACTGACCGAACAGGTACTTAACGATCTTCAAGAGAATCTCGGCTATTCGTATACACAGGCATACAACTCCTTGTACAGCGGCGGATTGTCGATTTTTACCACACAGGACCCTCACATTCAGAGTATATGCGATGAGCAGTTTGCAAATGAGGAAAACTACCCGCCGAATACGAGATATTATCTGAAATATGAGGCTTCATATACCGATTCCGAAAACGATGCGGTTAACTTCTCCACACAGTATTTTGAGAAGCATTTCAAGGAAAAACGCGGGAACGGATTTAACTGTATTTTCAATACCGAAGAGGAAG
>DGUG01000217.1 GCA_002394535.1 Lachnospiraceae bacterium UBA4316 | reverse complement strand
TTCGTAAACCGGTTTTGCGATCTTAAGAAGTCGAGTAACAGGAAATTGTGTTGTTACTTCCCCGTTAATCTCATAACCGACACATACAGGTATTTCATCAAGATATCCAAGCACGTCAAGAACTGTAAACGCCACATCGGTTGTGCCCTGCAGACGGCATCCGTATTTGGAGGCCACACAGTCAAACCATCCCATTCTGCGGGGACGTCCCGTCGTTGCACCGTATTCACCTCCGTCACCTCCCCGGCGTCTTAACTCATCGGCAACAGTCTCATCCGTGATCTCACTTACAAATTCTCCGGCTCCGACAGCGGAGGAGTACGCCTTGCAGACAGTAATTATCTGCTTGATCTCATAAGGAGGAATGCCGGCACCGACGGCTCCGTATGCCGCAAGTGTATTTGATGAAGTGACCATCGGGTATATTCCATGGTCGCAGTCCTTAAGAGTGCCGAGTTGTCCTTCAAGCAGTATAGTCTTGTTCTCTTTTATGGCATCGTTAAGATATGATGAAACATCACACACATACGGTGCGATCATTTCCCTGTACTGCATGAGAGTGTTGTATGTTTCATCAACATCAATAAGAGGCTTGTGATACAGATGTTCCAGGATCACATTTTTCTGGACACACACACTTTTTATCTTGTCTTTGAGCGCATCTTCACTGTCCCAAAGATCACTTACCTGAAAGCCTATTTTAGCAAACTTGTCCGAGTAGAACGGAGCGATTCCGGATTTGGTCGAGCCGAATGATTTTCCGGCAAGGCGTTCTTCTTCGTATTCGTCAAATTTAATATGATACGGCATTATTATCTGTGCACGCTCCGAGATAAGTATTACCGGTTCGGGAACGCCCTTGGATGTAATGTTTTTGATCTCGTTAACAAGTATCGGTATGTTGAGTGCAACACCGTTTCCGATGATGTTGACGGTGTTCTCGTTAAACACACCGGAGGGAAGTGTATGAAGTGCAAACTTTCCGTATTTGTTCTTGATCGTGTGACCGGCATTTGCACCCCCTTGGAACCTGATTACAACATCGGCATTTTGCGCAAGCATATCAGTAATCTTTCCTTTTCCTTCGTCGCCCCAGTTGGCACCGACAACCGCTTTAACCATTTAGTTTTCCTCCGCACTTAATTAATGATATAAGGTAAAAAAATAAAAAAGGGTACCATAAACAATAGTTATGGCCCCTTTGCCCACAAAAAAATATACGACCTGACCGTATAAAAGTCAATAGTTTAATACTTTATCCGTTACGGCGCTGCTGGTACACGAGTTTTAATAGTTCGGAGTTATTGACCTCCCGCTTTTCGTCGGAAGCTTCCGCATTAGAACAGTAATCAGCTCCTGTAGGAAAGGCGAGTCCCTTTTCGTTGTTGCACATTGATATCCCTTCGGGATTGATGTAGAAATGCTTACAACTGCTACAGGTTGTTATATCCTTATACATATACCTTCTCCTTAAATCCGGTCTGGAACTTTTGTACTTTTTCAGATCGTATTATAGCATATTTTGATCATTTAATCGTATCAAAAATCAGTATATCGGCATTACTGTATTCTTCCCACAGACTGTCATAGATCTTCTTGGCCTCATTCTGTTCTAAATCACTGTAATCGCCACCGTCATCGGAATCGTAATAATACGTTGCGTTTCCGTCGGTATCAAAGGTTTCGCCGGCTGTCTCCATAACAGCAAGCTTTCCGTCTGTTACGGCATATTTTGTTACGAAATGGTTTCCTGCAGAGTAAAGTTTACCGTCTTTTTCGGCAAGAGGATATGCGGTACCGCCTGATTCGGCATATCCCGCGTATGCAATTGAATCATCGGTATAAATGTAAACTTCCGCATCTATTGCTGCCATGTGGCCATCAAGATCATCAAATGCTCCGCTTGCTACAAGAAGAACACCGTCACCATAGAGAGGAGCGTTTGTATAAGCCATTCCCGGCTCCAGCTTTTTGTCAACTATCTGGGTGAAAGTATCACAACCGCTGATGTCCACAGCCTGCTTGTGCTCTGTGGGAGCTCCGTCTTTTCCGACAACGGTAAACTCAATTATAGGTTTTTGGTCTCTGGCAGCTATGAGTTCATCAAACTCTTTTCTCCCTCCGGTAAAATCTTTGTCGTTATCATAATTATTATCATCCCGCAAAAATCCGGTAAAATTGCCGCTTCCGTCATTTACACCGTCATTGATGTAATCCTTCACCATTAGTCCGCCCTCAGGATTCATAAAACTCGATTCATATGTGTGGTTATCTCCGGAATAGATTATTCCGTCTTCAAGCCTTATGGGGAATGCGCTTCCGTTACCGTAAACATTTGACACCTGAACGGGTTTGCCGTCTTCAAGCATGTAAAGAGACATATCCGCCGCGGAATGATCGGCTTCGAATACCTGTTCAGCTACCGCAAGCATTTCACCGTCATAGCCGTAAACATTTATGTATGCATATCCCTGGCCTTCCTGAAGATGCGAGATTACATCCTCGTAACTGTCGAATTCGGTAACGCCTGACTGATACTGCAAAAAGTCGGTGGGACCGCATCCGAACTCATTGGGATCCTCCAGATACATACTTTCGGCAATGGCCTGAATGTCGAATCCGTCAAGATCGGGAGCCTGTACTGAAAGAGAATATGCAATACCTATCTCCAGGTCATACCATGTACACAGATCAGCCATCTCATCTTCCCCGACGTATCTGTAGAACTTTGCCGGCATATGCCCCTCGCCCCAGTTTGCAAGTGTTCCTTCGTCCGTTGCGGTCCAGTCATAATACATACCGGAAATATCCTTGTCATCGGGAGCACCGTACTGGTATCTTGCCGTAAAGGAAAGGGTGCTGTATTCATCCTTAAGATCAAACTGAAGCTGTATGAGCTGCCCCTCACCTTCGGGAGCGCCTTCTTCGGGATCCATAATGCTCCAATGTATGTTTTCGGCTCCTTCGGGAGCGACGAACATCCGGATGTTCTCTTCGCGTGCGGCCTCCTGGGAGTAATCATGCCAGGGATTGGCAAGACCGACGGACTCCTGTGTCTCGTCCTCCGGAGTGTTTACATTGATGTTAACATTTGTCTGCGCGCACCCCGCAAGTGCTATGGCAGATATAACTGTGATGATTGTTGTTTTGATTTTATACATTTTATCCTCAACTCCTTCTAAATTATCTGATAGTATATCATACTTGTTTGGGATCGGATAAAGATTGTATAATATGTACCGAATTTAATACATTATGAAAGGATAGCAATATGTTTGCAGACGAGATTAAAAATCATTTGACCGGGAATCTTATTCCCTTTTGGAAAGGGCTTATAGACAGGGATTTCGGAGGCTACTACGGGTTTTCTGATTTTGATCATAAAGTAAATAAAAAATACGAAAAAGGCTGTATTCTCAATTCGAGAATACTGTGGTTTTTTTCTACCTGTGCGGATCTTACGGATGATAAGGAATGTATCGGATATGCAGGGCATGCATATGATTTTCTGAAGAGTGCATTTCTTGATAAGGA
>DGUG01000196.1 GCA_002394535.1 Lachnospiraceae bacterium UBA4316 | reverse complement strand
AAATGACTTAAAGGCAGATTTAAGTAAGATAGAACCGGGGCTTTCGGCAGAGGCAAAGGCGGCATTACTGGCTTGTTTTGAAAATGCCGCATGGGTTGGTACGGACGGACAAAATTATTATGATGCACTATATGACGCATTATATAATGATGGGTATCCAAAACTTACGGTTGAATATGTAAATCGTGGTCATATTGTATTTACATCCGATAATATCGATACCTTAAAGAATTATCTTACGGTTAAATACTTTGAAAACAGTTCATCCACTGGTTCCGTTGTTCCTGCGTCACAGTATACACTATCTGGAACTTTATCCGCGGGAGCAAATATGATTCGTGCATCGTATAACAATACAAGCACGACTTTTGTGGTCAATGCTGAATCTATTGTAGTACCGTCGGAATATACTCGCAAAGATTATATAAAAGTCAAAGATGATAAAGGCGAACAAGGGTTCCCGGTTGGCGGGGTAATAAGAGCAAACCTCGGTAAAAATCTTAATGCGTTGTCATATTATACACAACTATACGTTGAAAGCACCGTTCAAGGTTCTGCAGGATGGGCATTGATTGGCGGACGCACGCAGTCCGGGTATACTTCTTCCGTAGGGTTATATTATAGTGAGAAGATAAAATGGCTTGGTGCCCAAATCCATGGAACAGACACCGGAGTTTATACTCCGCCCGGTGAGATTAAAAAGGATACTGTAACAAATATATCTTTTTATAATGGGCGAGAAACTCCGTCTGTTTTAACCGCCGACGGAATTTCATATAATGTTCAGTGGTTAAATGACACTGCGGTTATGGTGGACTTGAATTTATTTATCAATAGGGCGCCTACTGATACTACCGCATACTGTCACCGACACATTAGATTGGGGAATATAGATATTAGAGATTTTAATAACGACAGAGTGCATTATCTTGTTCCTTCAATAAGAAATAGCGACAATGTGATTGGATGGTACGATGCCATCACAGGATCATTTTTCACTGCACAGACAACGTCATATGCGACAAGCACTAATAGTAATTGTGTTTATGCATTGGGGGATTGGTAATGGCTATATATAATATTCATGGTGACAATATTGGTCGTGAAGCCTATTCGTTATCTGGCGCATTATTGCAACAGGTGTATGATATACAAGGAAATCCACTGTTTGAAGATATTCCGACAACAAGAGTTGAAGTGATTTCAAATCAGGCAACGGGTACAGATTCAGGGTACTCTTTTTGGTTAAGTAATCCCGGCTATAGATATCCGTTGTATGATATCGTTGATTTTCTTTCGGATTCTAACAGCTATCAGTCATTTTGTTATAACTCAGATAATGATATGTTTTACAAATTTGATGCGTCAACCACGGTTAAGATGTATAATTCCAGCTTTCAAAAAGTGGGAAATATTACACTGCCTCAACTTGCGGGGCATAATAATGACGCCTGTTATTACGAAGGAAAGGTTTATTTGAACGGCGGCGATGAATATAGCGGTATATACGAATGGGATATTGAAAAAAATATCATAACTGAGTTGCCAGTAAACGGCGTATTGCCACCAATATCAGCGTTAAAACGGATAAACACTGCTCTTTGCAATGTGCCAAATGAGCCGGAATATTTGTACATTGCATATGTCGATTTTCAAAATGACGAGTTGACACATGACCCAGATGATAAACTTGGAATATATAAATATAATATCGCATCACATGATGCGATATTAATGGCGGAATATGCATGGGATTGTGTTTTCTCTCAGGGTATGGAGATATGTGACGGAATCTTGTATATGTCATGTAATTCACCAACTACAGGAAGTACAGGAAACTATAGCGGCATTACATTAAAAGCCTTTAGAACGGACGATTGGACGGCATTGCGTTCTCTATATCTATCTGGCGTTATAGAAGGCGAGGGGATGTGTGTGTATCCATATAGCAATAGCCATGAATTGATGATGGGAATAGCGCATTACGGCACACTTGCAAAAGCAGTGAGGTTTTCAACGCCATATCGGTTGATACAACCAATCGACTAGCTTAAAGGACACTTATATGTGGAGTATGCCCATGCTGAAAAGAACCGATAGTTGTCCGAGTAGCGCTCAACCGGGCAGAGAAAATGCGGCATATACAAAACAGATGAGATGGGGGTCTGTTCTAACTATTAACCACAAGCAAAGGAGACATGCTATGGACAATTTTTATCCGTATCCTTTAACTATCGTACGCGACAGGTATAACGGATGCTATTCCGGAGGTGAGTTCACAGCGTGGAACTTGTGTCCGGAAGATATTCCGGAGGAGATTGATTCCGATGATGTTGGCTGCTGCGTCTTTTTCAACAGAACCAAACTCATTTATGGGCGCGGAAAGTCTCCGGATAACGCTGTCATAGATTTGATAAACAGATTAGCGCGTGATGAGTAACTCATAGACCGGATATTAATAAGGAAGGTATTTTTCATGAAGTATCTTGTTGTGGAAATTCAGACATTCCCGGAAGGAAACACATCGACACCGACTTATGCTTATGATAACAGGTTGAGTGCCGAAGCAAAATACCATGCTATACTCAGCGCAGCCGCTGTAAGCAAGTTGCCGAGACATGCTTGTGTACTGATGACTTCCGAGGGACGGCTGCTTATGAACCAGTGTTACACGCACGAAGTGCAAGAGCAGACAGAAGAGTAAAAATGCGGAGCCTACTTTTGAACGGTAGGCTCCTCTTTTTTTTATGCGATATATTTTCTATAGGAAGCTTTAACGCCATCGTTGTCCGTGCAGACGTATTCAAGCGTAGTGTTTATATTGCTATGTCCGAGCAGCTTCTGGATCTCCCGTATATCCATTCCTCTCTTAGCGAGTCCTGTGGCAAAAGTACGTCTGAATCTATGCGGATGGACATTTGTCACGCCGGCTCTGCTTGCGATCCTGTTGAGGATGAATCTAACGCCGCCTGATTTGATGCGCTCATGGTTCTTGTTGCAGAAAAGGAATTCGCTGTCTTGTTCTTTCCGACTGTGAAGATATTTCTTCAACCTCTCGACAGCAACCGCAGTGATATATGTGATCCTTTCCTTGCCACCTTTGCCATGCTTGACATGGACAGTCATGTTTATCATGTCCACATCGGTTACGTCCATCTTACAAAGCTCATCGACACGAACTCCAGTGGACAGAAGAAACTCAATCAACGCTCTTTCCTTATCATCCTTACATCCGCTTCTCAGCTTATCGATTTCCACATCCGAAAATGCTTCTCTGATTTCATCCACATACTTGATCGGCTTGATCTTCATCATCGGGTTCTTCTCGATGATTTCATCAACGGTCAGCCACTGAAAGAAAGCGGACAGATTCGCCCGTGTGTTTTCCAGGCTCCGCTCGGATATCCCTCGCTCCTTCTCCGAAGCGAGATAGAATCGGATGTCATAGGTATTCATTTCCGGAAACGGTTTACCCAGAAAGTCGGATAATCGAAGAATTGACCGTCTGTACTGATAGATGGTCTTCTCAGACTTCCCATCAACGGCAAGGCAGGCACAGTATCTCTTGATCAGCTTATCATTCAACGAATCAAAAAGAACTATTTCGGTGCATCGCTCCGTCAGTTCGTAGTCATTGAGCGCGATGGTAATTTTGTCTGAGATAATTCCGGCCATAACCGGATTGTTAATAAATGTGATAAGGATTTGTTCCACTTCTTTTATGAATTCATTGCGATAATCAGGCATATAATAATCTCCTCCATATTGTAAAATTCGCAATAATAAAGTATACTTACAGTGTTCAGAGTAAGAGAAATAGTAGGTGATGGGGGTTCTAATGTATTGTGTCGGCACGGCTACCTTCAATTAGAATCCCTATATGACTCTAAAAAGAAAACAGAAATATTTCTGTCTCTGTCAAACTCTATTCTATCTATCAATGCTCTCCAGAAGATGCGCTTCTCAGCGTCCGTAAATGCCTTATATTGCTCTCCGATGTTTAACTTGATAAAATCCTCATACGGCTTGGTATCGATCTGTTTAGGGGCTTGTAGGGTGCTTATTTCGGCTAATGCAGACTCTTTATCCTCTCGGTACTCTTCCATAGTGATCAGGTCATTTATGTACAGTTCTTTCAGTTTCTTTATCTTCTTCTCAAGATATGCGATCCTTCCTGAGTTATCCTTGCTTTCTTCCTTCCGGACCGCATCGACTTTCATTTCCAACAACGGCTTTATGTTTTCCAGAAGATATCGCTCCAGTACATTCTGATTAAGCTTCTTTGTGTTCGAACACATCCTCGGTCTTTCATTGTAATACGTTTTGCAGATGTACACCTTCTGCGGTTTGGCGCCTTTGTAGCTGTGATGCAACTGAG
>DGUG01000054.1 GCA_002394535.1 Lachnospiraceae bacterium UBA4316 | reverse complement strand
TTTTTGATTATCAAAAATTGCTATTTATTGTAACCGTCTTTTCTACGAAAACGTTTAAGTTGTAAGTTTTCTACTTATTATTGTTCCTATTTTTGTATATATTACCTAAATTTCAATTGTTTCTTTACAGAGCATTCTAATTTGTTGTATGATTTTTTTGCAATTTTTCGGAACTAAATACATGTTAAATAATTATCAAATTTTGGATAAGGTGTAGCAAGAATTGATAAAGATACTTGATGGAGTAAAGGAAACGGTCAGTTTTGAGTATGAATCTACCCTTTTGCTCTACAATAACACGGATTATGAAGAATACCCCAACCACTGGCATCCGGCCGTAGAGATCGTAATGCCTCTCGAGGGTGAGTATACCATGGAGTGTAACGACATTCCTTTTAATCTGCGTGTTGATGACATTATAATAATATGTCCCGGAGTACTCCATCATCTGTATGCCCACAAGGGCAGAAGGATCATTTTTCAGGTCGACCTGTCAATGATCCAGTCTTTCAATGAATACAATTCCATTTTTTCTATAATGCAACCTGCCATAGTCATAACACCTGAAGATTTTCCGGAGATTCATGATAAATGCGTAAATCTTATGAAGGGTATATACGATGAATATTTCGGAAATGCCCCTTTAAAAAACGTATCGATCGTGGAAAAATTCCTGCAGATGCTCGTTATGGTTGCCAGATACTATACCGCAAGCCCTGACCGGTTTGCCGGGATCAAGCCCAATAAACAGCAGGAATATACCGAGAAATTCCTCTCAATATGCAATTATCTGAACGAGCACTGCACAGAAGACCTTACTCTTGAGGAAGTTGCCGATATGGCCGGATTCTCAAAATACCATTTTTCCAGACTCTTCAAGGAATTTGCCGGAATGCCGTTTTACAAATATCTGAACACAAGGCGAATAGCCTATTCGGAAAAGCTGTTGCTAGATCCGGAGATCAACGTGACTGAGGTGGCTATAAGAAGCGGATTTAACAGTATATCTGCTTTCATGCGTATGTTTAAGATCGTAAGAAACTGTACTCCGACCCAGTTCAGAAATTTAAACAACGCATATTCCAAAAGATTCTGACCGGTTTTGACAAAGCTGCCGTTTCTTGGTAATATTTCTGTTAGTTAAATGAATGGTTATTACTTTTATTTTATATCGGAGAATTAACTATGGATGCAGGAATGCTTATATTTGCCGGCATAGTCGGACTTGTTATAATTGTTGCGGTCGTTGTTTCCGCAGTTACAAGCGTTATATCCGCAGTAGCCGGAGAAGTCGAAGACAAAGAAGACTGACGCAGATTGCGTCAGTCTTTTAATATTTCCAAACCATTGCTTCATGTTTTTTCAGTTTAAACAAGATGCTTAGTGCTTCCGTTACGGATTTAAGCTTCAGTGAAGAATCACCGCCGATATAGTGGATAGGAACCTCAATGCAGTTAAGATTTCTGCAGTAATACCTCATCTCTGTCTGATACATATGCCCCGTGGACAGGAACTTATCAAGAAACATCCCCTGCAGTACTTTTGCCTGAAATCCCTCAAACCCGCTTGTCATATCTTTTAGCTTTGTTCCGAGTACAAGGTTTGCGAGTATCGTTCCGCCGGAACTTAAGATCCTTCTGTACAGAGGCTGGTGACTCATCTCTCCTCCCGCTGTAAATCTCGAGCCCCATACACAATCGTATCCTTCTTCGAGCTTTTCAACAAACTGTGGTATCTCCTCGGGCTGATGGCTACCGCCGCCATCCATTTCAAGAACACAATCGGCTCCATCAGCCAGTGCCTGACGGTATCCTTCCAGATAACACGAAATAACACCCTTTGATTCTTTGTAGAATATGCACTTAACTCTTCCGGTAGGTTCATAACTGCGTATGATCTCTTCCGTTCTGTCCTTGGAATATGAATCCACAACCGGATACAGATAGAGATTATCGTACGGAAGTGCCAGTATTTTGTCTATCACCTGTCCCATTGTAGCCTCTTCGTTGGCAACAGGCATTACAATGATTATTTTCTTCATGAATCTTTCTTATCCGACATAATCTTTTTGAACCATTTCGCTGTGTCGGAATATTCCTCGTCTTTCCAGCAAGAAAGCGTTTTTACTTCCGGGCGGATCAGGGAAGAACTTTCATCTTTGTTGCTGAGATTCCATACAATATATGAAATATCATTCTCATCGGCAAAATCAATCCATCTCTTTCCCATCTCGTAATCTATAACGCCATCTCCGGATGCATCACAGATGCTGCATTCGCTTATAAACAGAGGAACATTACCCGAAAGGGCCTTCTTAGCTTTTTCAAGGTATTTATCCTGATGTGTTGAAGCATAAAAATGCAGTGCATACATAACGTTTTCGTCGGAACACTTTTGACCGATCACATCATCAACATCCTGGGACCAGTTGTTAGTTCCGACAATTATCATCGAGTCTTTATCATGCTTTCTGATAACAGGAATGATCTCTTCCGCGTAAGGTCTTATGACTTCACCGAACGGGGATTCCTGCGGCTCATTGCATATCTCGTAGATCACGTTTGTGTGATCTGCCAGCTTCTTTGATATTTCATCGAAAAATCGTGCAGCTTCATCCTTATACAGCATCGGTGTCTTGTCATACAGTATATGCCAGTCAACTATGACATACATATCAAGGCCGGTAGCGATTTTAACCCCTTTAAGCATAAGCTGTTTTAATTCTTCCTTGTTTCCGTCGGTACAGTATCCTCCGGGCTCATCGGTGTACATAGCCAGTCTTATCGTATTGGCTCCCCACTCATCCCTGAAAGTCTTAAAGGATTCTTCCGTAATATACTCGGGATAACGAAGTCCGAGCGTACTGATACCGCGAAGCTGTACAGCTTTGCCCGTCTCATCCGTAAGTTTAACTCCTTTTACCTTAAGTTTTGATAAACTCATATATTAATTCCCCGATCTGATCAGCAAATCCTCAGTAATATCTTCTGATCGTTATTATCGATCTGTAAAACGCGCTGCTTATTTTGATACCCGTTGCCGCAGTACTCGCATGCACTATCATATTGTTGCCGATGTATATTCCCACATGTCCGCCGTAATAAATAATGTCACCTGCCTGAGCCTGGTCGAAGGAAACTTCATCACCTCCGGCTGACTGGGCATATGAACTTCTCGGTATACTTATCCCGAAATGTGAATACACTCCCTGTGTAAATCCGGAACAGTCACACCCGTTTGTAAGTGATGTACCCCCGGCTACATACGGACATCCCACAAACTGCAGGGCGTAATTTGCTATATCAGCTCCTGTACCCGAACCGCTCGCCCTGACACTTGTGCCGCTCGGTCTGCTCTCCGAATGGGATTCGCTGTCACCGTCCGAGTCGTTGGAATCATCTGACGATTCACTATCTTCACTATTTCTCGACTCTTCCTGAGCCTTTTTCTTCGCTGCAGCCTCTTCGGCCTTTCTTTTAGCTTCTTCTTCCGCCTTCTTTTTAGCTTCTTCGGCTATTTTTTCGGCTTCTGCCTGGTTAAGTTTCTTTAGGTTGTCAGATTGCTGCGATATCTGATTTTTATATTCACTGGCTCTTGATTTTGCCTTAGACAGCTGGGCTGCAAAGTTTTCTGCCGTCTCCTGCTTCTCAGCTATCAGCGCATCAAGCTCTTCTTTCTGAGCGTTAAGATCTTCTTTTATCTCCTCGAGTTCAGACAATTCATCCTCAAGCTGGATTTCCTTATCTTCGACTTCAGCTCTGGCAAGTCTGTACCTCTCAAGCATCAGTCTGTCGTATTTATAGAGTTTCTCAGAGTATTCGGACTTGTTTACTGCTTCCGCCATGCTCTTGGACTCAAGGAACAGTTCAAGATATGTAGCACTTCCTCGCTCATACATGAACTTAATCCGCCTTGCCATTGCTGTCTCCTGAGCGCTGACTTTTGCTTTGGCTTCTTCAAGTTCCTCTTTTGTCTTCTCTATATCCTGCTCTTTATTTCCGATATCGGATTCAAGAAGATCAACCGATAGCAAAAGGTCAACAAGTTCAGCATCGAGTTCCTCAAGTTCCGCTTCCACAGCCTCCTGCTCTTCGGAAATACTCTCGATATCTTTATTAACACTTTTCAGATTGCTTTCGGCTTCGTTTTTTTTGTTTTGAGCCTCCTGCTTCTCGTCCCTGATCTCCTGAAGAGTTGCAGCACTGACACTAAATGTACTGCCTGTAATAATCAGACACGCCGCAAGAAGAGCCGCATTCCCCTTTAATGCAAATCTCCCCATATTATCATCCCCTTATTAAGTCAAAACCTCCTAAAGTTCCGCTGTTCCTACAGTTCTCGGGAAAGGAAGCACATCCCTTATATTGCCCATCCCCGTCAGGTACATGACACACCTCTCAAATCCGAGCCCGAATCCCGCATGCCTTGCGGATCCGTACTTACGAAGATCAAGGTAAAAATCATAATCTTCTTTTTTAAGGCCCAGTTCATTCATTCTTGCAAGAAGAGTATCATAATCATCTTCTCTCTGACTGCCGCCGATTATCTCGCCTATCCCCGGTACGAGACAATCCATTGCGGCAACTGTCTTGCCGTCTTCGTTGAGCTTCATATAAAAGGCCTTGATCTCCTTCGGATAATCTGTTACAAACACAGGCCTCTTGAATTCTTTTTCCGTAAGGAATCTCTCATGTTCCGTCTGAAGGTCACATCCCCAGCTTACCTTATACTCGAATTCATCATTATGCTTTTCAAGTATCTTCACGGCATCAGTGTATGTCACCCGGCCGAAATCCGATGAAGCAACATGCTGAAGCCTCTCAATAAGACCCTTGTCGATAAAATTGTTGAAGAACTGCATCTCTTCCGGAGCATTTTCCAGAACATAATTAATGATATATTTTATCATACTCTCCGCAAGAGCCATATCATCATCAAGATCCGCAAATGCCATTTCGGGCTCAATCATCCAAAACTCTGCTGCATGTCTCGTAGTATTGGAATTCTCAGCCCTGAATGTAGGCCCGAATGTATATATGTTCTTGAAGGCCATTGCAAATGTTTCTCCGTTAAGCTGTCCGCTTACGGTAAGGTTGGTCTCTTTGCCGAAGAAATCCTTCGAAAAATCAACGCTGCCGTCAGGAAGTCTTGGAGGATCAGAGGGATCAAGTGTTGTTACCCTGAACATTTCACCGGCTCCTTCACAGTCGGATCCTGTAATAAGCGGAGTGTGCACATACACAAAATCCCTTTCCTGGAAAAACTTGTGTATGGCATATGCTATAAGAGAACGCACTCTGAATACTGCGGAAAATGTGTTGGTTCTCGCACGTAGATGCGTGATCGTACGAAGATATTCCATTGTATGACGCTTTTTCTGAAGCGGATAATCCGGTGTCGAAGCACCCTCTATATAAATATCCTTTGCCTGTATCTCGAACGGCTGCTTTGCCTGGGGAGTTGCCACCAAAGTTCCCTTAACGATAAGAGCCGCTCCCACATTTGTCTTGCTTATCTCGGCAAAATTAGGCAGTGCATCGGAATACACAACCTGTACCGGCTCAAAAAATGTACCATCATTAAGTACTATGAACCCGAAGGTTTTGGAGTCCCTTATACTTCTTACCCATCCCCCGATACTGACTTCTTTGTCGAGGTATTCATCCCTTTTCTTAAATAGTTCTCTGACTGTTGTTAACTGCTCCATTTTCTCATCTTCCTGTTTATATAATTTGTCGGATTAATTTCCTTTTACACCACCATCAGCATTTTCCGCCAAAAAATCCTGAACCTTTGAAGTAAGGATGTATTCTTTGAGTTCCTCCATCCTCTCTTCACCTTCCTGCCTGAATGCTTCCTCGGATTCAAATGCGCCGAGGTCTACATACTCTTTAATTGCTTTTTGTATATCCTCATCCGATACGGTAATGTTCTCTGCCTTGGCTATTGCCGCAAGTACCATGCTCTCTTTCGCGGCTACCTTTGCATATTCTATAGCCTGGGTGTTAAACTCCTCTACGGTCAGGCCCATCTTCTCATTCACAAAGTCCTCAAATGTCATGTTAAGGCTTTGCGCATATTTGCGTGCGGATATGACGGATCTCTCAGTCTTCTTCTGAAGATAATCCGGCGGAAAATCCCTGATAACAGTTGCATTGTCAACCGCTGTATTCCACAGGTCTTCATAATACTGAAGTTCGTAGAACTCGTCATATTCCGACCTCATCTCATCTTCAAGTGCTGCCGTATATGCAGCCATATCCTGGTAATGACCTCCGGATATCTCTCTTATAAAATCATCCGTCAGCTCCGGTATTGTCCCGTCAGGTTTGGCATATGCATTCGCAAGCATATCAAGCTCTTCCGCAAGTTCTTCTTCGGTCACCTCATACGATGCCCTGTCAACTTTTAATCCCTTATACTGCCCCAGTTTTATATAATCATCGGGGTTAAGTTCGCCCGTCCTGCCGCATCCGGATATAGATAGGATAATCAGCGTACATAAAACTATTTTATTTAACAGGTTTTGCTCCTGCTTTTTCCTGCATTCTTTCAACAAACTGTTTAAACTTGCCCTTTTTCTTGCCGCCACCACTTTGAGTTATCGGTCCGTGTATACCCTTTACGCTCGTAATATATATACCGCTGACGGTTGCTTTAACTTCCTTTTTAACCGGTACATTATCAAATATCTTGTCATCGCACACAAGTGACATTACCTGCGGACCGACCTTGGCCTTAACAATGGGCAGTTTTGTCCATCTCATCATCTTGGGCGTCTGGTCTATTACCGCCTGCGGAAGCCCGGATTCTTTGATCTTCATCCGCTTCTTATCTATTATCAGCATGGAAACAGTCTGCTTCATTGCATCGATCTGCTCCTGCTGCTGGGCTTCCCTCTTCTGTGCCTTTTTCCCCAGAAAATACAAAAGTACAACGATTCCGACAAGAACAGCAAGCACTATCAGCATAACTATTGTTGCTGTCGAAATCAAAAAAATACCGTTCATTTAAACAACTCTCCTTATACAATCCTTCTTCAAAGCAATCCAAATGATTTTATCACATACCGCCATTCATTGAAACCGAATTTTTAATCTCCATCTTTATTTTACAGTTCGCAAGATGTTCATAGTTAATATCCAGCGCATAATCTATATCGATATTGATTGAATCTTCGTTTTCTCTTATATCTATATTATCGGTATCTATTCCTACAAGAAGAGTCCCGTAAGGAGTGACATAGTTTGTCATATTACGCTTGTTCTTTTCGAAGACCATCTCAACGTTAGTAAATCCCGACTTGCTGATAGAGAGCATATCACCGTCGAATCTGACAATATTTTTAGTGATCTCGTCGGCACCTTCTCCTATCTCATCGTACAGCACATAGTGATGATTTTTCTTCTTGTAGTAGCTGCCCGGAGTGAGTATTTCAATTTTATCGCCTTCGGGGTTACTGCCAAACTGCATTCCGGCGACAGACACCCATACATCTTTATCCATATTCGTCTTCCTGTAATTTCCTTAAAGTTCAAGGGATTTGAGCATATCGTTTTCCTGATTGACTATGTGTATCTCTGCCGCAATACACGCACTGCCCTCGTCTCCTTTGATAACACAATCCGTAATCTTGGCATGTTCCTCGATCAGTCTGGCGTGATTGGCAGCATCCTTGATATATTCAAGTCTGTATCTGTATATCCTCTCGGCCAGATTATTGACCATCTGAACAAGTCGTTTATTGTGGGATGCGGCAAGTATCACATCATGAAACCGTACGTCAGCCTGTGCTATCAGAGTAACATCGCCCGTTCCCGTTGCTTCCTCAAATGCCTTCTGTGCTATCCTAAGTTCCTCTGCCTGCTCGCTTGTAATCCTTTTGCAGGCAAGCTTCGTCGCAAGAGAATCCAGCGCCAGCCTTACTTCCAGGACATCTCTTATATCCTGTTTACTGATCCTCGCAACCTCTGCACCCCTCCTCGGTATCATCGTAACAAGCCCTTCAAGCTCCAGCATCCTTATCGCTTCTCTTATCGGGGTTCTCGAAACCCCAAGTCTGTCTGCGAGATGGATTTCCATAAGTCGCTCGCCGGGTTTGAGAACTCCGGTTAGTATCCCCTGTCGCAATGTATTGAATACAACGTCGCGAAGGGGCAGATATTCATCCATATTCATCTGAAGCTTTAATTCGTCCATGAATACTCCTTATTCTACGGATAGTAAAAATCAGTCATATATAATTCCCGGGCATATTCCGAAGCTTCAACGCTTCCGTAAGCCTCGTTGATCTCATCTTCCGGGCAATTGTAATCAAAGAGGCCATAGACCGTAGGTCCGCTTCCGCTCATCATAGCCTTAAGATTTCCGGGACAGCCGGTCATTATACGTTCTATATTACCTATTGCGGAAACCTCTGAAGCAGTAACGGTCTCAAGTACGTTCCCCATGTTGCGGACAACCTTCCCGACATCACCGCCTGCAAGCCCGTCCGCTATTGCATCAATATCCGGATGGA
>DGUG01000043.1:4632-4792 GCA_002394535.1 Lachnospiraceae bacterium UBA4316 | reverse complement strand
TTCCCCGTACCAGGTCGCCGAAGCGCTGGACTATCACACCTCCGCCCAGCATATTGGATAGTCTTGCAATACTCTCGCCGTATCCGTTTGAGTCCTTGAAAGGCTCCGAAAAGTGCTTGGCAACAAGCAGTGCAAAATTAGTGTTCTCTGTCTGCTTATC
>DGUG01000043.1:0-4576 GCA_002394535.1 Lachnospiraceae bacterium UBA4316 | reverse complement strand
TTTGCTTCGTAGCTGTGTCCGTTTACGGTAATGATTCCGTTTGTGTTTTCCGTAACAACAATGCCGTGAGGGTTCATGCAGAATGTGCGGACATTATCTTCAAACTTCTCGGTACGGTATACGATCTTGCTCTCATACAGCTCGTCGGTAAGATGGGAGAAAATCACTGCGGGAAGTTCTACTCTCACACCGATATCCACACGGTTGCTCTTGGATGCTATACCTAAATTCTCACATACACTTTCCATCCATTTGGAACCGCTTCTTCCGACAGAGACTATGCACTGTCTGCAGGTCGCGCTCTTTTTTCCGTAAGTAACCTTATACCCTCCGTCTATGACCTCAAGTGAATCCACACTTGTCATAAAGTAAAAATCAACGGAGTCCTTCATGTAATTATACAGGTTCTCAAGAACCACATAATTAATATCGGTTCCAAGGTGTCTTACCGATGCCTCAAGGAGCTTAAGCTTGTTTTGCATACACGTTTTCTTAAGGGATGTGCCTGCTGTGGAATAAAGCTTACAGCCCTCACCTCCGTTTTCGAGGTTAATGCTGTCTACATACTTCATAAGCTCAATGGCCTTCGCTCTTCCGATATGCTCATAAAGCGTACCGCCAAAATCATTGGTTATGTTGTACTTTCCGTCGGAAAAAGCACCGGCACCGCCAAATCCGCTCATAATAGAACAGGATTTGCATCCGATACATTTTTTGACCTTTTCCCCGTCTATGGGGCAATGGCGTTTGTGGAGCTGCTGTCCGGCCTCAAACACCGCAACCTTAAGATTCGGCCTCGTCTTTACTATTTCATAAGCCGAATATATTCCGCCGGGGCCTGCCCCGATTATTATCACATCATAATCCATTTGAATCTCCCTGTTTGTTCAGTCATAACCGGTTAATGTTTAACGTAGTCTTGCAGCGAAGGGTCTGTCCTAAATCTCCCCCGAAGCTCTGCTGTGTATGTCTTGGTATTCTGATTTTTAATTCCCCGTGCGGTAACGCATGAATGCTTTGCTTCTATTGTAACGGCGACATCCGCACTATTAGTTATCATGCTGATGATATCGGCGATATCCTGCCCGATGCGTTCCTGAAGCTGCAGTCTCTTGCCTACCATATCGCAGACCCGCACTATCTTGGACAAACCGATCACTTTCCCGTTGGGGATATAGGCAACATTCGCTCTCATATCGTACATAAGCGCCATATGATGTTCACAGTACGAAAAGAACTCTATATCGCGCATCACCACAATTTTCTCCTGATCGGTGTCTATGTCATCATCGAATGTGCGGTCAAACATTTCGGCAATCTGCCGGTTTGTGTAATTCATTCCTTCAAACACTTCACTGCACATGGCTGCGACTCTTTTCGGAGTGTCGGCAATTCCGGGACGCGTCGGATCATCGCCCAGAGCTTTTATTATACCGCGTATATGCTTTTCTATCGCCTCTTTATCGATCATGTCAGAACCTTCGTAATCTTTCCTTCCTTGAACATACGCATCATCTCATTTGTCAGTGACAGATCATTGGGCTGAAGAACTATGTCCTCCCGCTTTGTCCACTGAGCATATTTAAGCTCGCTATCGTCCATTTTGATATCCGTATCACAGGCGTCGCAGTAAAATCCCACAAGGATATCCATCGCCATGCCCCATGGCTGCGACTTGTAATACCTGATATTTCTGACTCTTATCCCGGCCTCTTCCATAACTTCCCGCTCTACCGTTTCCTCAAGAGTCTCACCGATCTCGGTAAAACCGGCTATAAGCGCATTATGGGCATATCCGGTTTTGTATCTGGTAATAAGTATACTGTCTTCGTTTATTACACCGACTATAACCGCCGGGTTTATCCTCGGATAGATTATATTGCCGCATTTTTCACATCTTAAGGCACGCTCTTTGGAATCCGGTCCTGTAAGAGCCCCACAGAAGCCGCAGTACCTATTCTGCAAATACCATTTATATAAATGATACGCCGTAAATGCAGCAAACAGTTCATAGCCCCCAGCCAGGTCCCGCAGCTGTCTGATGGTTAGGAATGAATAATTATCCGGTATACGCACACATTCATCCGCCAAGTAGTACCCGAAACCTGCTATGGAAAAAAGATATATTGAGCCCCCCGAACATTCATCATGCGGGTGCAGAAACTCCAGCTTTCCACCGGAACATTTTACAAGAATCCTGTCTTCATCATCGAACACAATCACACGATCATTTTTTTTAAATGATCTCGGACAGTATTTATTATTAAGTTTGTATGGAGCAATATCCTGTATCATTTTCAGCGTTTCTTAACAATACTCTTATATGCCGGACGGACTATCTTGGAGCCGCTGACAAGTTCTTCTATTCTGTGAGCGCTCCACCCGGCAACTCTGGCAATGGCAAAAATAGGCGTATAGAGTTCTCTCGGTATATTCATCATTTCATAGGCGAATCCGCTGTAGAAATCCACATTGGGAGAAACGCCCTTATATATCTTACGTTTAGCCGCTATAACTTCAGGCGCAAGCGACTCCACCTTGCGGTAAAGTTCTAGATCATCCTGCCTTCCCTTTTCTACCGATAACTGTTCCACATATTTTCTGAATATCACTTCTCTCGGATCGGATCTTGAATACACTGCATGTCCCATACCGTATATCAGTCCCTGGCCGTCAAAGACCTCTCCGTTCAGAAGTCTTGTAAGGTAATCTCTTACTTCATCATCGTCCTTCGGATCCCTGATGTTCTCACGTATGTTGTCCATCATTTCCATTACCTTGATATTGGCGCCGCCGTGTCTGGGCCCTTTAAGGGAACACATGGCAGCTGCAATGGTTGCATAGGTATCGGCACCCGATGATGTTACAACACGGGTTGTAAATGTGGAGTTGTTACCTCCTCCGTGCTCCATATGAAGCATCAGAGCAACGTCAAGTGCCTTTGCCTCCGTTTCGGTAAACTTCGAATCGGCTCTTAACAGATTCAGTATATTCTGGGCCGTGGACAGCTCAGGGAGCGGTCTGTGTATATACATGGAATCCATGTTCTCATAGTGGTTATATGCATGGTAACTGTACACTGCAAGCATGGGAAATACCGCAATAAGCTGCATGCACTGTGAGACTACGTTTTCAACTGAGATCTCGGATGCATTCCTGTCGTATGAAGCAAGTGTCAGGATCGCCCTCGTCATTGAGTTCATAACATCCTTGGTGGGTGCTTTCATTATGACATCTCTTGTAAAATTGGTAGGAAGTTCTCTCGCATCGGTAAGTGTATCGATAAACTTTTTGGACTCGCGCTTACCCGGAAGATCTCCGAACAGAAGCAGATACGCAAGATTCTCGTATCCAAACATCGTATCCCTGTATTTTTTAATCAGATCCTCAACCCGGTATCCTCTGTACCACAACTGGCCGTCACACGGATTGCCGTCGGCATCTTTTGCAACTATATTGGAAACATTTGTAAGGCCTGCGAGCACACCCTTACCGTTTAAGTCCCGCAAACCTCTTTTTACTTCGAATTTCTCGTAATAATCAGCGGGAATACTGTCATTCTCCATGATCAGATTTGAGTATCCCGACGTGTCGATACTGTCTCTTTTCTTCAAAAACCAACCCCCGTTTTCGTAATTCTGTATATAAACAAACTGAGCATATATTTTACTATATAAGTAAAAGTTTTTCAAATTTCAAACAGCATCCCGTTTTACATCGGGATGCTGCTGTAATTATCCGTCTCCAAGGAGATTCGGTCTACTTCGTATAAAAATCATCCGGCTCGGGCCACAGTCTGTATACCGGATATCCTCCCCACGGGTCCGGTTGCGCTGCCCATATCTCCATTGCTCCCGTATCCCTTCTCTTGCATATCCTGTATCGATCGATATCCTCATAGGGAAATCCGCCCATTCTGTCGCCGGGAGCGCCCTCTTTTTTCTTTGAATACTTTGGAGTGATGGCAGCATTCATTTTTGTGGTGTCAAGTCCAAGTTCCCTGTTTATCACACCGTAGAAACCTGTGCTTCCGTCTCCTCTACCGGTGCCGTCATTATTCTTATAAAAAGCGGCTACTCCTCCGTTAAAGCAGTTTGATCGCGTATTGGTTGCCGTCTGTGTCCCGCTTGACGCAACCACATCCACACTGTAGGTATAATGTGTTCCGTTATACGTTGCACCTACATTAAGAGCCAGACCTCCACCTGTTTTTCCCCACTTTTGGAATTCCTCATATGCCTCCGGATTTTCCACAAATGCAATATTAACAGCCCTGGCAATCTGTGCAGCGGTGTATACGTCCTTGGCTTTTCTGGATTTATCAACATACTTCATGAACACAGGTACAAGGACTCCCGTAAGCACACCTATGATAGCAATAACGATTATAAGTTCTATGAGCGAAAAGCCGCTGTTCGATTTACTCTTCGCACTTTTCAATGTAATTCGCATCAGTCTTCGTCAATTATAAGTTTTTCCAAAGTTTCAAACAGGACATCCGGCTCAACAGGCTTGCTTAGATGGGCATCAAGGCCTGCCTGAAGACTTTGTTGCACATCCTCATCAAACGCATTGG
>DGUG01000124.1 GCA_002394535.1 Lachnospiraceae bacterium UBA4316 | reverse complement strand
GGGAGAAAAAAGGTTTTTTCTATACTGTGTGTGCTTTTGCAACATTAGGTTCGCTGTTGTTTGTGGCGTTTTATGTCTGGCTTGGCACAACAGGTGTAAACTTCCGTATGCCCTTTTTTTACAAGAATTTTTTTTCCGGTCGTGAAGCAATATGGCTTGAATTCTGGGAATTGTTCAGGCACAAGCCGCTGACGGGAATAGGTACCGGAGTGACAATAACCTCCTTCTTTGAGTTCAATGTTCACAACGCGATGTACAACATACTTGTTATACATGGCATGCCTGTTTTTGTTCTGATGCTGTATCTTATGTTTGGAACATGGGGACGAATACATGACAGGATAAGGAATAACAAAGTGGTAAGCAGTTCGCTTATTGCTTTGTTTGCGGTATGCATAGAATCATTTTTTGATGTGGATCTGATATGGGTCAACTATTCAATTAACGTATTGTTTATTTTACTTGCTATGAATTCAAAATATAACATCAGTGAGTGATATGAGTGGTAGCGGAGAAAAAACAAAGAGCAGATACCGGTATCTGGCAGATAATATAGCGCTATTTACCATCAGTAATTTTGTGTCCAAAATACTGGTGTTTCTGCTTGTCCCGCTCTATACCGGTGTTCTGACCACATATGAGTACGGAATTGCCGATATAATGCAGGTTACCCTTCTTCTGCTTGTGCCGATGCTTACGTTTAATATGGGAGAAGCCGCCCTTCGCTTTGGAATAGAAAATACTGAAATGAGAGGCAGCATTCTGAAAATCGGGCTCTCATTTGTATTTCGCGCTGATGCGATAGTTGTCGGGTTGTGTATTGTATCATTTGCTTTTGTAAGTGCCACAGTTAAGTGGTATGTACTTCTTTTTGCTTTATTATATATAACAAATTCTCTCTATGAATATCTGATTCTTTATTTCCAGGGATGCGAGGAAGTGCCTATAGTTGTAACCGGGTCGGTTTTTTCTACTCTTATAACCATAGTGTCTAATATTGTATTTCTTCTGGTGATAAAAACAGGTCTTAATGGTTATATATTTTCGCAGATAATCGCATTTACCAGTGCCTCGGCAATCATGATGATACTGGGCAGACGCGCCGGAATTGTAAATGAACTTTCGGAAGACAATGAGCTTAAAAACCGGATGTTGAGTTACGGAACACCGCTTATAGCCTATTCTACCGGAAGCTGGATAAACAATGCGGCAGACAGATATATAGTTCTCGCACTTTGCGGAGCGGCAGTTAACGGTGTGTACGGTGTAGCATATAAGATTCCCGCCATATTGATGGTTTTTCAGAGAATCTTTGCACAGGCATGGCAAATGTCTGCTACAAAAAGCTATAAGGATGAGAAAAGTGCGGAATTCTTTACTGATATGTACAGGACTTACAACAGTTTTATGGTAATATTGTGTGGACTTTTGATATTGATCGTCAATCCTGTGGCTGCGTTTTTGTTTAAAAAGGATTTCTACGAAGCGTGGATGTATGTTCCTCCGCTTTTGATATCGGTAATATTCGGAGCATTGACCGGATTTCTCGGCTCCATATGTCTGGCGTATAAGGATTCAAAGTCTATGGGAATTGCCACGGGGATCGGGGCGGTTGCAAATGTTGCCATGAATCTTGCGCTTATACCGTATTTTTCGGCTATGGGAGCCGCTGTTGCAACCGCGGTCAGTTATGCACTGATGTGGTCTCTTGCCTACAAGTTTGTAAGAAAGTATGTTGTTATAGAAAATAATCTGTTGTCAGACGTGTTCGGTTATCTTATTCTTGTAGCTATGTCTGTCGCTATGATAGGCGGGATTCCGTGGAAATATGCAGTCTGTACAATTCTGTTTGCAGTAATCGTATTAATGAACATAAAGGACGTAAAAAAGATAGCCGAAAAGCTGTTTATTGCTGTGAGGGTAAAGCTCAATGGAAAACGGTAACATCAGCGAAAAAAGAATTATCGCGGGCAACATGGTTCTTTTTGGAGCCTGTGTTATCCTGACCGTCTCGCTTTGGAATGAATATACATGGTATGAGGCGGTTGCTCCGTACGGAACATTGATTGCATTTGTTTTTCTGGTCGTTACGTTTTTGTGTTATATACCGATTAAGCAGGCTATAACCGATAAATTCTTCATTCTTATTACAGCAGCCTGCATTATAGCGGCGGCAAACCTTTTTATCGTTGATTCGGGTAAGGGGGCGTGGCTCACGGAGGCGGACGTACTGATCGCTATTTATCTGGCTGACAGGATAAAACTGTCCGATACGTTCGTTGGCTTGTTTTGCACATATATCGGATTTTATTTTTTTTACTGGACTTATGATGTAAAAGGGTACTTTAAAGGATACAATACAAATTACGGCGGTCTTGTACTGATAACGGGATTTGTTTTCGCTGTCACCGGATTTATCATTTTCCGTGAAAGATTAAAAACTACAGAAAAAGCAGGGGCTCGTTTTCTGTTTGCGTTTATTCTGTTTATGTTTGTATGGGGATACAACATTATTGCCTGGTACAGGGCAAGATGTGCTCTTATCGGGCTTGTTGTGTTCGCCGTCCTACTTGCCGTTCCTGCCGGAGTATGGAAAAACAGGGTTTTTTATACCTTGATAACTGTCGTGATGACGTTCGGAGCCATAGCCGTATCCCTTGTTTATGTGTGGCTTGGCCATTTTGCGGCGGCTATAGATATCAGGATTTTTTACAAAGACGTAATTTCCGGAAGAAATGAAATATGGGCTGATTTGTGGAATGCGTTTATAAAATCACCGCTAACCGGAATAGGGAGCTCATATAGGATAAATGTTGACTGGATGGGAGGAATGTTCGAGGTACACAACGGTCTTCTGGACATTCTCATAGTTCATGGGATTATAGTGTTTGCGGTAACGGTTTTTCTGCTCATCAGGACTCTTCTGGGCCTTAGAGAAGCAGCAGCGCAGAACATTAAGTCGAGATCTGCTGTATCAGCGGTATTTGCTATACTTGCCGCATCATTTGTGGAGAACTTTTTTATCGTGCCACCTTTCCTGCTGTGTACCCTTGCTTTAATTGCAATAGCAAGGTCGGTTTGCTATAATGAACTTTTGAATAAATGATAAGAATTGTGAAGGTTTTATGATAAAAAGCAGACAACTTATAATCAGACGAATAGGGCTTATGCTTTGTGACGCGCTGAGCGTTATAGCCGCGACTTTTCTCGCGATCCTTGCTCGGTTTGATTTTTCCGTCGCAGAGATACCCGACAGGATATACGTTGACACGGCGATAAGGTTTTTGCCGTATTCCATTATTATAACGCTTATATTATTCTGGCTGTTTCACCTGTACCAGAGTTTGTGGGAATATGCCGGAGCCCCGGAGATGGTCAATATATTCGGGGCATGTTTTAGCTCCGCCATCATCCAGATGATCACGGTTAATATGATTCTGCACTGGACATATCCGAGAAGCTGCTACGTCTTCTTCGGCGGATTTCTGCTGTTCCTTGTGGCAATAACAAGATTTTTCTACAGGGCATTTCGGACTTTTATAGAAAAGAGAGTAAGTAATGCAAAAAGCGTAAATGTAATGATTGTCGGAGCGGGAGATGCCGGCAATTCACTGATCAGAGAGATGAGATCTTCGAGCTACATCGAAAAGAATGCGATGTGCGTGATCGATGACGATTCCACCAAGATCGGTAATTATATTCACGGAGTAAAGGTAGTAGGAGGCAGAGACTCGATAATAGAAAATGCCGTAAAATACGACATTGACGAAATTATAATCGCTATGCCTACTGCATCGAAAACAACGATCAGGGAAATACTTGAGATATGCAAGCAGACAAAATGCGAACTCAAGACGCTGCCAGGCATGTACCAGCTCGTTAACGGAGAGGTTAATGTAAGCCAGCTCAGAAAGGTTGATATTACGGATCTTCTCGGAAGGGATCAGGTCAAGATAGATCTTGATTCGGTAATGAGTTACGTAAAGGATCAGGTTATACTTGTTACCGGCGGAGGCGGTTCAATAGGAAGCGAACTATGCCGTCAGATAGCGACTCACAAGCCGAAACAACTTATTATTTTTGATATCTACGAAAACAGTGCATATGCCATTCAGCAGGAGCTTATGCGCAAATACCCTGAGCTTAATCTGAAGGTTTTGATCGGAAGTGTTCGTAACACGAACAGGGTCAATTCGGTATTTGAAAAGTACCATCCGGATATTGTATATCACGCTGCGGCCCATAAACACGTTCCGCTTATGGAAGATTCGCCCAATGAAGCGATCAAAAACAATGTAATGGGCACATGGAAACTTGCAGAGGCGGCATCTAAATATAAAACAAAGAGATTTGTCATGATATCCACGGACAAGGCTGTTAATCCCACTAATATAATGGGTGCGAGCAAGCGGATCTGCGAGATGATCATACAGTCCTATAATCAGAAGAGCGACACGGAATTTGTTGCGGTAAGGTTCGGTAATGTGCTGGGGAGTAACGGGTCCGTTATTCCGCTGTTTAAGAAGCAGATAGAGGCCGGAGGCCCGGTAACGGTAACGCATCCTAACATCATACGATATTTCATGACCATACCTGAAGCGGTATCTCTTGTTCTGCAGGCGGGAGCATATGCAAAGGGTGGAGAAATATTTGTCCTTGAGATGGGTGAGCCTGTCAGGATACTTGACCTTGCCATTAATCTTATCCGCCTGTCGGGGTATGTTCCGGGAGAGGATATCCAGATCCAGTTTACGGGACTGCGTCCCGGAGAAAAGCTGTATGAGGAAATGCTGATGGAGGAAGAGGGATTGCAGGATACCGCCAACAGTAAGATCCATATAGGCAAACCTATTGAATTTGATGAAGAAGAGTTTTTCCGGGAACTGGAAGTAATGAATGAGCTGTCCAAAGATGAGACAGACGATGCTACAATACGAAAATGGGTCAAGAAGATCGTTCCGACTTATCAGCTTAGGAATCCTGACGGAACCCTTCCTATAGACACATCATATGATAACAAACCACATAAATGGGAGAGAACAAATGACTGAGAATATTTTCAAGGATAAAACCCTGCTTATTACCGGAGGAACCGGTTCCTTCGGTAATGCCGTGCTTAACAGGTTTCTTGAAACGGATATCAAAGAGATCAGGATATTTTCCCGTGACGAGAAGAAGCAGGATGATATGAG
>DGUG01000073.1 GCA_002394535.1 Lachnospiraceae bacterium UBA4316 | reverse complement strand
CATATACAGGCAGGGAAATTTGAAAAGATCTTATAAGATATAATATGGTTATAAAATGAATGACGACCAGTACGGTCAACGTAATTTTGACGGATAATATCTTATTACAATATCACATAAATATGTTGACAAGTTATGTAAATCATTTTAGAATAAATCTTTGTAAGGGCATGTTACAGGGGAAAGTATGTACATCGGATGCTGTGAAAACTGCAAATACGTTGATCTTGTGGAGAACGTGACCGGCGTATGCCCCAGGTGCGGCGGCATAATCGAGTCTTGCGGAATTGAATCCTCTGCATGGAATGCAATGGGAGATGACGAGAGGGCAAAAATCATTGCAGGGAAGTTTTCAGAGGACGATGAAATAACCGACGTTATTGATGATAACAAAACAGATGCTATTGCTGACGAGGCGGATACCGAGCAAGAGATAACGCACGATATTCAAAAAACGGAGTCTGAAGAGACAGAGGTGCCGGATGTGCCCGAAGCGGAAGAGGCGGAAGCCGAATCCGAAGAAGAGATAGCCGAAGAAGAAAAAGTGTATGTATGCTACAAATGCAGCAGCGTCGCAACGCACAGCGGCAGACAGGACACATATTATTGTAAAGAGTGCGGATCTGACATGGTCGATGTTGGATATACGGCCGATAAATGGGCAATGCTTACGAAGGAAGAGAAGCGTAACGTTACCGAAGATGCCAAGATAAAGCATATGGTATTGAAGATCAAGAATACCACTTATGATGACGAAGAGAATGTGACCACCCAGAATATAATAAACGTGGTCAGGGAATAGATAGTTGGTTAAAGGTACAAACAAGGGGATAGTAATCGCCATAGTTGCAGCGCTTATTGTTATAGCTGTGATGGTAGCCGCGATTACCTATATTATAAGAGAGGAAAGATACGGGCAGACACAGGCCACTGATGGCGGGCAGCAGAGTCCGGAAGCGGGAACTGGCGAAATTGATCCCGCGATTTTCGAGCAGATTGAAAATAATACCCCGGAAGAGGAAACTGTTGCAACAAGACCTTCCGGCTGGTATGGATTATATGAAAGCTCGGGAGAGCCTGAGCACGAAACAGGACTTGAGAGTGCATCAGCCGAGTGCGACGATGTATATGCATGGATAGAGATACCCGGTGGTGGAATAGATTATCCTATCGCCTATTGCGAGGATGCCGAGGATCCTTTCTACTTCACCCATGACATACACGGGAATCCCGATGATAAAGGAATGATCATCACCGACTCCATGAATTCGGATGATTTTTCGGACCCGCTGACACTTATATACGGGCACAATCCCGAAGACGGCACTATGTTTGCGGGCCTGCACAGATTCAGGGATTCCGATTTTTTCGAAGAAAATCAATGCATTAACATATATTTATCCGATGCGGAGCTTAAATACAGGATATACGCCTGCTTCACAGGCTCTGCCGACAATATGCTTCTGGCATATGATTTTAACGATCCGGCGCAGTTTGGGGAATTCTTTGACGGGTTGGAGGACATAAGGGATCTGTCCGCAAACTTCAGGGAAGAAGCCAGACCTTCCTTCGGGGATCATGTGATCGGACTCGTGACACATTGTGATGATGAGAATAAGCGTCTGTTCGTGTACGGCGTTCTGGACGAAGTAAGATATTGAGACGACTTAAATAAAAGTAACTCTTGAGGGACATAAAGGTTAAGAAGTGGGAAGGAAAGACACTACAGAAAAAAGCAGAGTGCCCGAATGGGTTAAGGCATTGCTCATAACGCTTCTTATTATAATAGGGATACTCGGTATAGTAATCGTGCTCCTTCTTCACAAGTGGCAGCGGGCTACATATCTTACCGCCGATATGTTTCAGGCAAGTGAGCCGGCAGGTATTTCGGTGCACAAGATCAACGAGCTTGATGAGGCTCCTGAAAAGACGCAGCCCAAAAAGTATCAGGAAGACGTGACGATAACCTATAATGGGAAGAAATACAGATACAACGACAACCTGATAAACATTCTCGTTATGGGTATAGACGACTACGGACTGAAGGGCGACAAGGATACCGACGCCAATCCGTATCAGGCAGATACGATAGTTCTCGGGACGGTAGATGCGGTGAAGAAGACAGTAAGCTTCATGAGCATTCCGAGAGATACCGTGGCCTCCATAAAAGTGCTCGATCTTAATGACGAGGTTGCAACGGTCAAGAAAGGGCCCATAGCCATACAGCACAGTTTCGGAACTCAGGGCGAGAGGACAAACGAGGCCGTGGTGGATGCAGTGAGCAATCTGCTGTACAGCATTCCTATAAACAGATATGTATCGGTTGATATTACGGCTATACCCGATATCAATGATTCTCTCGGAGGAATCACTGTAGACATACCCGAGGATCTGACAAAGTGGAATCCGAAGATGAAAGCCGGAACGAAGGATTATCTTCTTCTTAATAAGGATGCAGTCATATTTGTGGCAAGAAGAGATACCGGCATAGATGACAGTGCAATGGGAAGGATGAAGAGACAGGTTATGTACCTCAAGAAACTCTTCCCTGCGGTTAAAGCCAGGACGGCTGAAAACATCACATATCCCATAGCGCTGTATAACTCTGAGGCGGACAAGGTCAAGACTAATCTTACGATAGATGAGATGACTTATCTGGCAAAGCTGCTGCTTGATCTGGAACTGTCCGACAAAGATATAGTTTCTGTTCCGGGTGAGATGAAACGCATAGAGCCCGGTGAAATAGAAGATTACGAATATGAAATGGGTTACATCGTTGACGAAGATGCTCTAAAACAGCTTATAGTCGACAGATTTTACACACCTGCCGAGTAGGCGGTGTCTTATCAAAGGAGGAGACCAATGAGAAAAATCAAATCATTAGCAGCATTAACCGCAGCCCTTACGCTTGCAATTTCATCGACAGCTTTTGCTGCTCCGAGCCCTCAGGCAGGAGTCGTATCAATAGTTGTTCCGGGATCTACAAGTGCATCTGTGGCATCTATCAAGGTTCCGACTCAGAAGGAGCTGACGTCATTAGGATCATTTATTTCCAGTAATGCGGCATCCCTGGGCATGGTTCCGAGCGTTAAAGGTACGATAACAATCGAAGCACCTGCAAACTACAAGGGCGGTGTGGTTCCGGTTCTTCTTGCGGCAGCAGGCTTAAAGAACGGGGCAACAAATGTGTTTGCATACATCCTGCTTCCCAACGGAAAAACAATTATCGTTCCCTGTACTATAAGAAACGGATATGTAGGCTTCATGGCACCTTCATTCGGAACAGTTTCAATCGTGGAACTTAATGCGCCCGCAGGAGCAAATACATCAGCAGGAAAGGCTACGCTTCACTAGAAATGACCGGACTTACCGATATTCATTGCCATGTGATTCCGGGAGTTGATGACGGAGCAAGAGACATGGATAAGTCTGTTGCAATGCTTCGCGTAATGTATGACGAAGGAATCAGACGGGCTATCCTTACGCCCCATTATCATAAGGGGTATATGGAAGCGGACGTTGATACGATCCGTGAGCGTTTTGACAAGCTACGCAGGGTGGCGCAGGGTGACGAAAAGGCAGGCAGAATAGAGCTGTATCTCGGCTGTGAAGTGTATTACTATCCCAGCGCCATATCGTGGCTTGAGGACGGAACGGTATTAACAATGGCAGGCTCCGATTATGTGCTAACGGAGTTTGGTTTTACACTTGATAAACATTCTATAGAAGATGGCATTACAAACCTGATCAATGCGGGATATCTTCCGATAATTGCTCATATAGAAAGATATGAGAATCTTGTGGGCGATATTGATTTTGTGGACGGTCTTATCGAGAAGGGTGCTTATGTTCAGATAAATGCTGAGGCACTTAAGGGGAACTTCAGGATAAGAAGGTTCGTAAAAAAGCTTCTAAAGAATCAAATGGTTCATTTTGTGGCGACTGATGCTCACGGGGTAGGGCACAGAGCGCCTGAACTTGCAAAGGCTTCGAAGTATATTGCGAAAAAATACGGAGAGGATTATCATGACAGGCTCTTTTCAGTAAATCCGTCAAGAATTCTGTCGAATGAGTATGTAGATTAATAAGGGGAATAGGGGGAGAAAATGGAACAGGATCGTCGTGCCGTAAATGACGGAGAGGATGTTCTGGAAATAGACATTCTCGAACTGGCAGGGGTTGTACTATCCAAGATTTGGATAGTGATAGTAAGTGCGCTTGTTTTTGCAGCCGCAACATATCTTGTATGCTTCTTTCTGATTACTCCTAAGTATGAATCCACAACTAAAATCTATGTTATAAACAGACAGAATTCCGAATCCCTTACCTACAGCGATCTTCAGTCCGGAACACAGCTTACCAAGGACTATCAGGAACTTGTCACGAGCCGTCCGGTGCTTGAGGAAGTAAAGGCGGAACTTAGTATAGACATCGATAACGATGATTTTAAAAAGAAGATCACGGTATCGGTTCCTACAGATACACGTATCGTTTCGATAACCGCAGAAGACACCGATCCGTACATGGCAAGGGCAATGGCGGACGGAATCAGAAAATCGGCATCCGAGCATATCGCAAATGTTATGAATACGGAAGCGGTTAACGTCGTTGAGGAGGCAAATCTCCCTACAGAAATATCAAGTCCCAAAACTATCAGAAATACGCTTATCGGAGGAGTACTCGGAGGAGCGGTAGCCGTTATGATAATCATTATTGTATTCATAATGGATGATACGATCAAAAATCCCGATGATGTTGAAAAATATCTGGGGCTGTCGGTTCTTGGCTCGATCCCTGTACTTGACGAGGAACTAGTCAGAAATAAATCCGCAAGCAAGAAGAAAAAGAAGGTTTCTTCACATTCCCACGTTGTAATGACAGAAACTCTATCGGATGCATCAAAGATAGAAAAGGAAGTCAAAGCGATCTCTGCAGCTGTGGACAATACAGGCGAGATAGTCGAGCCACAGGCTCCGCAGGCTGTTGAACTCAGGGAAGCAGACAGCATACTTGGAGAAACTCACGACAGTTTTGAAAATAACAGGAGGGTCAGATAAATGGCAGGGGAGACAAACGAGAGCCGGAACCTAATAACCATAAATAAAAAGATCACCCTTGATTTTCGCTTAAGCGAGGCGTTCAAAACACTCCGTACAAATATTGATTTTTGCGGAGATGATGTCAAGACTATCGCTTTTACGAGCTGCGTCCCGGGGGAGGGAAAATCATCCGTATCGTTTAATCTTGCAATTTCAATGATAGAGGCAGGAAAGAGGGTGCTCTTTATTGATGCCGATATGCGTAAATCCGTACTTAACGGGCGCTATCAGATGTCCAAGGCAACAGGCGGGCTTGCCTATTTTCTGGCAGGCAGAAAGCCGCTTGAAGAGTGCATATTCAAGACCAATATCCCTAGATTATTCCTGATTCCGACGGGAGCGGTGCCGCCCAATCCGGCAGAACTTCTCGGAGTAAAGAGATTCAGGACCGCACTTGAAACACTGCGGGGCCAGTTTGATTATATCATTATTGACACGCCGCCTCTTGGCAGTGTAATAGACAGCGCCATAGTCGCCAAGGAGTGTGACGGCGCAGTGGTGGTTATGGAGCCGAGAACCATCAGCCGCAATTTTGCCCAAAGAGTTGTGGAGCAGCTCCAGAAAGCAGACTGCAACATACTCGGAGTCGTACTCAACAAGGTTGAGATCGGTGGCAAGTATTACGGTAAATATTATGGCAAGTACTACGGTAAATATTACGGGAGTTATTACGGGAAATAATCATGTACAAACGATACCGGCAGGAATGGACAAAACATCTTGATTTTATAATAGTGGAAGAGATAAGCCTCCAGATAGCGTATGTGCTGGCTATGTGGCTGAGATTCCGCGAGGTGCTCTATGGTGAAGGCATATACAGAGAACTTGGCTTTGTGCTCTTTCTCATTGACTTCGTGGTGGTGATGTCGATCAATTCCATGCACAACGTACTAAAGCGCGGATTCTTCATAGAATTCGTCGAGACCGTGAAAACGTGCATCCTCGTTTTTGCACTTTCGGTAGTATATATGTATGCCCAGAAAGCCGGAGCAGAGTATTCACGTATTCTGCTGTTTCTGACTTTTATTCTTCATGTCCTGATATCCTATCTTACGAGAATTTCATGGAAATATGTGCTCAATCATACCAGGATAAATGATTCAAACAAGCTGTCTATGCTTGCTGTAGTCGATCCGGCACTTGCGGAGGAGACGATCAGGACCCTTACGGAAAATCATGGGGATACGTACAAGGTTACCGGAATAGTGTTTACAAAGCGTGACAAACGAAGTGAGGTTTGCGGTGTACCTGTTGTATGCAATATAGAAGAAGCGGGAGATTACATCTGTAGAGAGTGGATCGATTCGGTATTCATTGACTGCGAGAAGATTACTCCGCGAATAGACAAGCTGATGGAAGAGTGCAGAAAGATGACGGTTACGGTGCACTTTGCGGTATCGGGGCTAAGGCACATGGGAAGTCATCCCTTCGGTAACAGGATCGCGGGCATCACTGTTCTGACGGCTGCGGAGAGGTACGCAACTCCGCTTGAGCATGCAATAAAAAGACTGATGGACATAACCGGCGGTCTTGTGGGAAGCATTATGGCACTTGTCATAATTGCCATATGCGGTCCGATGATAAAGAAGCAGTCCCCGGGGCCTGTCATATATACCCAGGAGAGGATCGGGCGAAACGGCAGAAAATTCCGTATGTATAAATTACGGACGATGCACGTGGGTGCCGATGCGCAAAAATCAGAACTTGAGAACATGAACCGTAATGAAGACGGTATGATGTTTAAGCTTGATTTTGATCCGAGAGTCATCGGTAACACCGTCGATGAAAACGGCGTGCAGCATACCGGAATCGGGGCATTTCTTCGGAAGCACAGCCTCGATGAATTCCCCCAGTTCTTCAACGTACTTCTGGGTCAAATGTCGCTTGTGGGAACGAGACCTCCGACAGTTGATGAATGGGAAAAATACGAATACCATCACAGAGCAAGACTTACATGCAAGCCGGGAATCACAGGTCTGTGGCAGATATCAGGAAGATCCCTTATTACCGATTTTGAAGAGGTTGTAAAGCTTGACACGAAGTACATAGACGAGTGGTCAATGTCGCTCGATATCAAACTGGTATTCAAGACAATCCGCCTGCTGGTGGCAGGGGATGAAGGGGCGATGTGATCCGATTTGATTATTTGGAAGGATCTACAATTGATCTGATATATACATTCAGTAATTGAAGGGCTGTTTCGCGCTCTGTGTCATTTAGTTTATTCAGCATTTCCACGGGATTTTCCAGTGGGGATGCTTTTTTATCTTCAGCGAGAATATCATCGGGAGTCACCGAGAAAACCTCACATATCTTAACAAATGTTTCAATCCGTGTCTGAGTTTCTCCACGCTCTATTGAAGCGTATGCACGGGGCGATATCCCGGCTCGCCAGGCTGTCTCTTCCTGGGACAGATTCTTTTCTTTTCGTATTTTTAAAAGTTTGTCGCCTATTATTTTAGGATCTGAAATTAACATATCATTCCTCGTCACTATTCTTAAAAATTATATCTGCCTCAATACGCTCATTTGGGGCGTCATCCGAAGTAATAGGAAGTATACTTCCGAAACGATTTGACAAAAAGGAAGTAAAGCGCCTATAATAAACCGATTATGGAGAAAAACAGGAAGTAGGCTTCCTATTAATACGGAAATTGATAACCTCTGATAACAATGAATGATGAAAGACTGAACAATAACGATGAAATAGAGATTGACCTGCGGGAATTGGCGTTTTCGCTTCTTACATCGTGGAAGATTATACTCATATCCGCAATTCTTGCAGCCGTGATCGCTTTTTGTTACCGATTTTTCTTTGTAAATCCCCTCTATGAGTCAAACGCACTGCTGTATGTTCTGACCAAGAGTACGTCTATAACGAGCCTTGCAGACCTTCAGACCGGTGCGAATCTGACCCAGGATTATCTGATCGTAACAAAGGACAGGCCGGTTCTGGAGAAAGTCATAGATTATCTGTCCCTTCCCGAGGATTATGAGGAACTTGAGAAGAAGGTGGAAGTTGAAAACCCTACTAATACACGATTTATCAAGATAATCGTAAACGATGAAGATCCCGAGAGGGCAAAAGCGATATGTGACCAGATAGCAAAGGTGGCTGCTGCATTCATTGCCGAGAAGATGGACCAGGACCCGCCGTCACTTGTAAAGGGAGGATACTCGGACGGTAAACCCGTCAATCACGGGATAGTATTCTATACCATTGCCGGTTTTGCCGCAGGCTTTGTTGTTGCTGCCATGCTGGTGGCACTTACAGCGATATTCAATGATGACATTTCTTCTCCTGAAGATGTGGAGAACAAAGTTGGTATCAAGGTTCTGGCTTCTTTGCCTATCGAAGAAGAGGAGGATTTCTAAGTCGTTATGCAGGAAGTCAAGCTAAATGAGATGAGAAAACAAAGCAATGCCATGAGAGAATCGCTAAGGGAACTTAGGACTAACATCAGGTTTTGCGGTAATGATATCAAGACGATACTGTTCACATCGGTAATGCCCAACGAAGGCAAGAGTACGGTTGTCATGGACTTTGCAAGGTCTCTTGTAGAAGCTGATAACAGAGTGCTTGTCATAGATGCGGACATGAGAAAATCAGTCTTAGTCGGCAGACATAGAGCTAAGACGAGTGACGGAGCAGGGATACTCGGACTTTCCCACTTCCTGTCGGGGCAAAAGAGCCTCGAGGAGGTTGTGTATCAGACCCAGTTTGCGAACCTTATGATGATCTTCGCAGGACCTTCTGTTATTAACCCGACAGAACTGCTTGAGGGTAAATATTATAGTGATCTTATCGAATCAATGAAGGGTGTGTTCGACTATGTGCTGATAGACTGCGCTCCGCTTGGTGCTGCGATAGATGCAGCTGTAATAGCCAAGGAATGTGACGGGGCGGTCATAGTCATATCACAGGGAGAGGTATCAAGCAGAGCAGTTGTCTCGGTAAAGAAGCAGCTTGAGGCATCAGGAGTAAGGATACTCGGAGCAGTTCTTAATAAGGTAGATAAGAAGAAGACCGGATACTACGGCAAATACTACGGTAATTACTACGGAAACTATTACGGCCGACAGGGCAAGGTCATGCAGAAGCGGTCTGTACCGCAGAAGGCCAGCATGAAGCAGAACCTTGAAGATATCAAACGGGCATCCATGGCCATAGAGAAAGATAATAAGGAAGATGAAGAAGGACAGCAAAACGAAAAACAGCATAGCAAAGAAGCTGCGAAAGAAGAAGATTAAACAGAGCGCCGCCACTATCTGGATAGGTCTTGAGATTCTGGCTCTTGCTGGCGTGGGAGTGGCTGCTTTTGTACATAACGTTTACGGGGATAGTGATGAGACTGCGAAATCATACACTGTTCCGACCGAAGAGAGTACGGGCCTTACCATGGAGGATATACAGCTCCCGACAGACCTTCTGGCCGAGAGTGAGGCAGAGGAGGTGGGAACTGTCGGGACATTGTATACGATGGATTATCCCGAAGAGGTATTAAGTCTTCTTGCGGATATGAGCACGGAGCAGAAGATTGATGCGATCCTTATGACCACCCCTGAACAGCTTACCGGAAAAGATAACGTGACAATAGCTGGGGATGTGTTTAAGGAATCATATGCAGCTGATCCCGTATCGGGACTTGTATTTTCCGACAGTAACTTCACATCTGAAACAGATGGGATGAAGATGCTGGCCAACCTTAGAGGATGGGCGAGGGATGTTAACGGATTGAACCTGTTCTTAGGATATTGGGGTGATACTACGGATCCGGTTACACTTTCGGATAAGGGAATAAACCTGTATCAGATACAGTCAGGAAGTGATAACGAGTCAGAACTGTGGGATGCTGCTACTGCTGCAAACATGGTAAGCGCTCATTACGGCGACCTGAGCGAGCTGGCACAGGCCAGTGAGATAAACGGATTTACCGTAGCAAAGTCCGATGATCCGGCAGCCATAGCAGATGCAATAAATAACGGAACTCTTGTCGTATATCTGACGGAAGATTTCCGGCAGGTAAGAGACGGACTCGTAGCAGCAGCAAATGACGGAACAATAATACCAGAGGCACTTGACAGTGCGGCAGGCTATGCACTTACGGCAAGATATACACTTACACAGATAAGACCCGAGGAGTCGGAGAAAGAGCCGCCTGAGGAGGAACCTAAGCCTGCAGTTAAGACCACAACAAAGAAGGAGACCAAGAAGATGACTCCGGAGGAGGAAGCCGCGGCTGCGGCAGCTGCAGCACAGAAGCAGGCGGAAGATGCATTAAAAGCATTGCAGAAGCAGGCGGAGGATGCCATGAAGGCAGCAACAAAACAGGCTGAGGAAGCTGCCAAGGCAGCACAGGGGCAATAGACATTGGAAACACCGGAAAACAGTAAAAGAAAAAAGTGGATATATGCAGCCATCGGAATAGTAGGCGTCCTGACAATAGCAGGTATCGTACTTGTGATATTTGCGTTTAGGACTTCGGATGAAGGCTTAACAGATACGGTTGATATTAATGAGACTAATGTAAGCGCGCCTGTTTCCGAAGAAACAGTAACGGAAGCAGAGCCTACCTACAGACAGATAAACTCACTTGATGATTTTGCGGCTGAGAAATGGAATGAAGGACTCATCATGTATGACGGGCAGCTGTACAAGTACAACGAGAACCTTCAGAACTATCTGTTCATGGGAATTGATAACGACAATATCGCAGCTCCGGCAGCTGACGGCATCAGCGGCGGACAGTCGGATGCTATGTTTCTGCTGGTACTCGATGAAGCAAAGCGTGATGTCAAGATCATTGCGATTAACCGAAATACCATGGTGCCTGTTGATGTATATGACGAGGAAGGTAATTTCCTCGTTCAGATGGAGCTTCAGATATGCTTGCAGCACGGATACGGGGACGGTATGAAATTATCGTGTATACGTTCTGTTGAGGCCGTGGACAGGCTGTTTAGAAATGTTCCGATATCGGGATATATGTCCCTTAACATGGGAGGCCTTGCGGCTGTAAATGATGCCATAGGCGGTGTGGAGATCACGCCGATAGAGTCGGTTAAGCGGGGAGATATCGTAATCCCTCAGGGAACACCAATAAACCTTACCGGTGAGCAGGCATATGCTTACATAAGAACAAGAGATGTTGATAAGTTCGCATCGGCAAATGACAGACTGGAGCGCCAGAAGCAGTACATTCTCGCATTTATCAGAAAACTTCTGGATAACCCGGGACTTGCAAACAAGCTTTATGAAGCCGGACAGGATTATATCGTAGCATCGATAGACCTTCCTAAGCTTATAAACAGCGCAAAGGACATGAGTTTTGACGAGAACAGTATGTATACGATTAAGGGCGAAACAGAATTTAAGGATGATTTTGAGCAGTATCACCCTGATGAGGAGGAAATGATCAGGCTGATACTGGAAGTGTTTTACCAGAGGTCGTGATTAAATAGGTGTGTCGCGCATTATGTCACGATTCCTACGGAATCGATGACTAATCTGGGACTGCTACGCAGTCACAGATTGGGCGCTCCACGTGCAGACAGGGTCCCACCACTACGTGGTTCTCCCTATCTGCAAAATATACCACATGACATCTTTCAGAAAGGAGGGATGTGTCCAATGAAGAAGTTAGTTTCAATCGCAACAGCTGCACTTGTTCTTGCGGCAACAGCAATGCCTGTATTTGCGGCAAGTCCCAGCACTTCAACTGTAATGTCAACACCTGTATCGGTTTCGACATCAGTTGCAGCAGCAAAGGGATATGCGGTTACAGCCGCTGAGTCAGCAGCAGTTGCAACAACTCCTCAGCAGGCAGTAGCTCTTGCTACAACAGCAGCTGTTAATACAGCCGGAGTAGCAACAGGAGCAGCAGCACCTGCTGTAGTTGCCATGGCTAAGCTTGACATCTTAAAGGATGTAAGTGTTCAGCAGGCTATCATCAAGAACGGAGGCACAGGTGTAATCGTTGCCTCCCAGCTTATCGCGAATGCTGATGGCAGCACAGGCACAAAGAGGGTTAGCCTTACTGTTGCAATGACAGCACCCGGAGAGAAAGTCACCATTCTTTACTATGTACCCGGTGATCCTACTCCCAAGGTACTTACAGCAACAGTCGGAAGAAACGGAACTATCAGTGCCAGACTTCCGATCCCTTGCGTTTACAACGTAGTTAAATAAGCAAAATCATTAATATCTATTAAGACATAACGTACTAGTACAAATCATGTGGTAGCTGTCTGCAGCCCTTGCGGGCTGCAGACGTTTTGAAAAAGTGTTATCCGGAGAATGACTATGGATCGGGCTCCTCAAAAAGGCCTTGTCAAGCATATTGATTTTATACTGCTGGATCTGATATTTATGCAGGTAAGCTTTGTGCTTGCCTATTGGATATTTCATGATCTGTCAAATCCGTACAGAAATGATTCATTTCAGTATCAGGCGGTGGTGATCATGGCATCACAGATGCTTGTGATCGCTTTTTCTAACAGTTACGGGGGAATTCTTCGGCGCGGCCGTATCGATGAGGCCGTTGCTGTTATCAAATATACGGGCTGGGTATTTCTGATTGCCCTTGTGTATCTGTTTGTTGTACACAGAACAGGCGAAGTATCGAGGCTGCAGTATGGCGGAACAGTTGTTTTTTTCGTCATTCTTGATTATGCAGTAAGGCTTGCTAACAAGTGGCGGCTGCTTGCGGCCAGGAACGTTTCCCGTTCTCTTGTACTTGTAACTACAAATGACAGGCTGGAAGAAGATTTCAGCAGATTATCGCAGGATAAGGCTTATTTTCTTGACTCGGTTGTGTTGCTTGATGACGAGCCAAAATTGAAGAATAATAAGGGCATACCGGTAATGCCCTATGATGATCTTGATCCTACAAGTATAACGCGACGATGGGTTGATGAGGTACTCATCATGGTTCCCGATGAAGGACTGTATGCGAAGAAGGTCAAGAGAATGACCGAAGGGCTCATAAATGTGGGGATTGACGTAAGCTGTGCAATCACACTACCAATAAAGGGGAGCTGGAACAGTATCAGGATCAGAAAGATCGGACCATATAAAGTATTTACGGCCGGAAGAAGGTCTATGACCGCAACCGACGCGTTTGTAAAAAGATGTGCCGATATTGCCGGAGGTGTTTTGGGGTGTATTGTTACCGGAATTTTGTATATCTTCATTGCACCGCTTATATGTGTAAACAGCCCGGGTCCGGTGATTTTTGTCCAGGAGAGGATCGGCAAGAACGGTAAGCCTTTCCGGATGTATAAGTTTCGCACGATGTACCCTGATGCGGAGCAAAGAAAATCGGAACTGCTGGAAAAAAATAAAATAGGTTCCGATAAAATGTTTAAACTTG
>DGUG01000112.1 GCA_002394535.1 Lachnospiraceae bacterium UBA4316 | reverse complement strand
AATCCCTGCATAGAATGCAACCGGAAATTAAAATGGAACAAGATGATTGAAATGGCGGATAATCTTGGGGCAGTGTATGTGGCAACGGGGCATTATGCCACGGTGGAACAGTTGCCGAATACTAGATATACGGTAAAGCGTGCAGAGAGTATTGCCAAGGATCAGACATATATGCTCTACAAACTGACACAGGAACAGTTGTCAAGAACACTCATGCCTCTCGGTCCCCTTACCAAGGAAGAGGTCAGGAGGATAGCAAAGGCTGCAGGGATACCCGTTGCCGATAAAGCTGATTCACAGGAAATATGTTTTGTAAGTGATGATGATTATGCCGGATACATAGAGGCAAATTACGACGGACCGCTTCCGGGGGAGGGCGATTTTGTTGATGAGGACGGTAATGTTCTCGGACGGCATAAGGGGATTATCCATTATACCGTAGGGCAGAGAAAGGGACTCGGAATTGCATTCGGACATCCCATGTATGTTAAAAAGATAGATACCGCAAGGAATGAGGTCATTCTGTCCGATAATGAGTCACTGTTTACCGATACGGTTGTATGCGCTGACATTAATTTGATGGGTATTTCGGATATTGATCCCGGCACAAAGATTCGGTGCAGGGCAAAGGTCAGATATCGTCATGAACCTGAAGATGCTTCTGCCTGTATGGACGAGAAGGGGCATTTGGTAATAAAATTTGACAAGCCCGTAAGGGCGGCTGCTCCCGGACAGTCGGCAGTCATGTATGATGAGAATGACTGCATCATCGGAGGCGGAATAATTATTTCGAGATAATGCTGTTATAGGCTCTGCCTATAACAGCAAATATTTTTCACGTATTATACAAGCGCCGAATATCGTTGTAACATTCTGTTTAACAAAACAAACCTGATAAAAAACAGAAAGGGGACAACGGTTATGAGCGAATACAAATTTGAAACGTTACAGTTACATGTAGGACAGGAACAGGCTGATCCGGCTACGGATGCAAGGGCGGTTCCGATCTATCAGACCACATCATATGTATTCCACAACAGCAAGCATGCTGCCGATCGTTTCGGACTTGCGGATGCGGGAAACATATACGGAAGACTTACAAACTCCACCCAGGATGTGCTTGAAAAAAGGCTCGCAGCTCTTGAGGGCGGAACGGCGGCCCTGGCAGTTGCAAGCGGTGCGGCAGCCATAACTTATACAATTCAGGCTCTTGCCGCAAACGGAGGCCATATAGTTGCACAGGAGACGATCTACGGCGGAAGCTATAATCTTCTGGCACACACACTTCCCCAGTACGGGATCGAGACAACAATAGTTGATATTCACAACTTAAAGGAAGTGGAAGATGCAATACAGGATAATACGAGAGCAATCTATGTTGAAACACTGGGTAATCCCAACAGTGACATTCCGGACATCGACGCTCTTGCCGATCTGGCACATAAACACGGACTTCCGCTTGTGATAGATAATACTTTCGGTACACCTTATCTGATAAGACCGCTAGAGCACGGTGCAGACATAGTTGTACATTCCGCAACAAAGTTTATCGGAGGTCACGGCACAACGCTGGGAGGTATAATAGTCGAAGGCGGAAAGTTTAACTGGAAAGAGAGCGGAAAATACCCGAATCTTGCCGAACCTAATCCCAGTTACCACGGTCTGTCATTCTATGATGCCCTCGGTGGAGCAGCGTTTGTAACATATATCCGCGCTATACTGCTTAGGGATACAGGTGCTACGATCTCGCCGTTTAACGCATTTTTGCTTCTGCAGGGTGTTGAGACGTTGTCGCTCCGCCTTGACAGACACTCGGAAAATACGGCAAAGGTTGTTGAATTCTTGAGCCGCCACCCGAAAGTATCAAAGGTCAACCATCCCTCGCTTGCGGATCATCCTCAGCACGAACTGTACAAGAAGTATTTCCCGAAGGGAGGAGCTTCGATCTTCACGTTTGATGTTAAGGGTGGAAGGGAAGAAGCATGGAGGTTTATCGATAACCTCAAGATATTCTCTCTGCTGGCCAACGTGGCCGATGTTAAGAGCCTTGTTATACATCCCGCATCAACAACACATTCCCAGATGACCGAAGAGGAACTTAGGGATGCGGATATCAATGAGAGTACCATAAGACTTTCAATAGGTACGGAGCATATTGATGATATTATTGCGGATCTTGAAGCCGGATTTGCGGCAATTTAGAATATCGGTATATAATTACAGTTGTAAAATATGAAAGGAAGGTAATCATTATGTCAGGAATATACAAAGGAACCCTTGGTCTTGTAGGTAACACACCTCTTGTTGAGGTAACAAATATTGAGAAGAAGCTTGATCTTAAAGCTACCGTACTTGTTAAGCTGGAATACTTCAATCCGGCAGGAAGCGTTAAAGACAGGATTGCTAAGGCTATGATAGAAGATGCCGAAGAAAAGGGAATTCTGAAAGATGGTTCGGTGATTATTGAACCTACAAGCGGAAACACGGGAATAGGTCTTGCGGCTATAGCGGCTGCCAAAGGATATCGTATCATTCTCACGATGCCTGAGACTATGAGTGTTGAAAGAAGAAGCATACTTAAAGCTTACGGGGCAGAGATCGTCCTTACGGAAGGCGCAAAGGGCATGAAGGGAGCAATTGCCAAGGCTGAGGAATTGTCAAAGGAGATTCCGAACAGTTTCATCCCGGGACAGTTTGTCAATCCCGCAAATCCCGCAATACATAAGGCAACAACGGGTCCCGAGATATGGAAAGATACCGACGGAAAAGTTGATATATTCATTTCGGGAGTAGGTACGGGCGGAACCGTAACCGGTACCGGAGAGTACTTAAAAGAGCAGAACAGCGAGATTAAAGTTGTAGCCCTTGAGCCGGATGATTCGCCGGTTCTGTCGGAAGGCCGTTCAGGCGCACATAAGATACAGGGTATAGGTGCGGGATTCGTACCGGACGTTCTGAACACAAAGGTTTACGATGAAGTGTTCAGAGCAAAGAATGAAGATGCTTTTGCTGCTGCAAAGCTTCTTGCAAAAACAGAAGGGATATCTGTTGGTATATCATCAGGAGCAGCTCTTCATGCAGCTATCGAGTATGCCAAGAAGGCAGAGAACGCAGGAAAGGTTATAGTTGCACTTCTTCCCGACAGTGGAGACAGATACTATTCAACGGCACTCTTTACAGATCCCGCCTGATATTAGCAACAAACAGAGCAAATACTGTTATTGCATGACAGGAAAGACCGACATTTGACATGTACGGTCTTTCCTATTTTAATAATTACCTATTGACCTAGTAGGCAAATGGGTGTATATTCTTTCCGGCAGAAAAATTTACAGACAAAGTGTTACTCAGGTGGTGTTTATTATGGATAAAAATATACTTACGATCAGCAATCTTTACGTAAATGCAGGGGACAAAGAGATACTCTCCGGAGTAGATCTTGCGGTAGGATATGGGCAGACTCATGTACTTATGGGACCGAACGGAACCGGAAAGTCAACTCTCGGCCTTGCTCTTATGGGAAGTCCCAAATATGAGATTACAAAGGGAAACATCGTGTTTGACGGAGAGGACATTACCGAAGAGGCGGCGAATGAGAGGGCAAAAAAAGGCATATTCCTGTCATTTCAGAATCCTCCCGAGGTCCCGGGCGTCACACTTTCTTCGTTTATAAAGAGTGCTCTTGAACAGGTAACCGGCGAGAGAGTCAAGTTATGGGACTACAAGAAGAAACTTAAAGAGACAATGAATCTGCTCGGCATGGATGAGTCCTATGCCGAAAGAGATCTTAACGTAGGATTTTCCGGAGGGGAAAAGAAAAAAGCGGAGATATTACAGCTGCTTATGCTTGAGCCGAAGTTTGCCATACTTGACGAGACTGATTCCGGACTTGATGTTGATGCGGTAAGAATCGTATCATCGGGAATCAGTGAGTACCAGAGGCGCTGTGGCGGATCACTTCTTGTAATAACCCATAGTATGGGAATACTGGATAGTCTGCATGTTGACAGAACCCACGTGATGGTAGAGGGAAGGATTGCTAAGACCGGAGGAAGCGAGCTTATAGAAGAGATTAATTCAAACGGATATTCTAAGTGGGAAACGGAATAATATGATGGAAGATAAAACATATGTGGAAGATATAGACAGGAGTCTGTATGATTTTCGAAATGAGGATAAGGATGCATACCGCCTTGAGGATGGTCTGACGGAAGAAATTGTACTTCAGATTTCGGAAGAAAAGAATGATCCGGATTGGATGAGGCAGCTGAGGCTGGAGTCACTGAAACTTTACAATGAAATAGATTTTCCGAAGTGGGGGCCTTCCATAGAAGGGCTTGATATTGACCATATTGCTACATATGTACGCAAAAACACTAAAATGGCTGATAACTGGGACGCGGTACCCGAGGAGATCAAGGATACTTTTGAAAAGCTTGGGATTCCACAGGCTGAGAGAAAATCACTTGCGGGGGTGGGAGCCCAGTATGATTCGGAACTTGTGTATCACAACGTCAAAGATGATGTCGCTAAACAGGGTGTTGTTTACAGTGATATTGAAAGCGCTCTTCGCGGAGAATATGCCGGCCTTATAAAGGAAAAGTTTATGAAGCTGATACCGCCGAATGATCATAAGTTTGCGGCACTTCACGGAGCCGTATGGTCGGGAGGGTCCTTCGTATATGTTCCGAAGGGTGTGAAGGTGGACATTCCGCTTCAGTCATATTTCAGGCTCAACGCAAAGGGGGCAGGTCAGTTTGAGCACACACTGATCATTGTGGAAGACGGGGCCGATCTTCATTTTATCGAAGGATGTTCCGCACCGAAATACAACGTTGCCAATCTTCATGCGGGATGCGTGGAGCTGTATGTGGGAAAGGGCGCGAGACTTCGCTATTCGACTATAGAAAACTGGTCCAAGAATATGTATAACCTGAACAGTAAAAGGGCAGTAGTAGAAGAAGGCGGAAGGATCGAATGGGTATCCGGTTCGTTTGGATCACATATTTCATACCTGTATCCCATGAGCATATTAAAGGGCGATAACTCGCAAATGGAGTTCACGGGAATATCATTTGCGGGTACGGGTCAGAACCTTGATACCGGTGCCAAGGTAGTACATACCGGCAAAAATACGAGTTCCTATATCAATACAAAATCAATATCAAAGGGCGGGGGCGTGTGCACATTCAGAAGTTCGGTCAGGA
>DGUG01000182.1 GCA_002394535.1 Lachnospiraceae bacterium UBA4316 | reverse complement strand
ATCTTAGTCAAATATACAGATGGAATTATACACAATAAACGTGAGATTTACAAACCCATAAGCCTCTTCCATCCGGGTATGAAGAATGCCTCTATCTTTTCAAGGCAGCGTTCTGCCTCATCCGGTTAATACAGATGCGTAACAGGTTCAAACAACGCAGTTGTGTATGCCGTCAACAGCAGATGCAGTTCCGCCGGGGTGATATCCCCGGTTCTTTCTCCAATGCGCCGCATGGACGCTTTATCAAATCCGTACTCCATCCCTTGCAAACTGGCATCATCCGGTGACTCATTTGTCATCGTAGGAAGATGTTCGGAATACATATTAAAAGAGTATTCCGGTCTTGTATCTGCATTCATCACAGGTGAAACGGATACTAAACGCTCCCGTATAACGGATAAATACAATATGTCTCCGGAAGATGCACTTAAACTTATGAAGAAAAAAGACTGGATGAGAAAAGCATACCACAACTACTACTGTACCGGAAAATGGGGTGATTCAAGAAATTATGACCTCTGTATCAATAGCAGCAAGGTCGGTGTGGATGGTGCCGCACTCATAATAGAGGAATATATCCGATGCCTGCATAAATAAAGAACTGCTTAGACTTAAATCAGCGCCATATCCTTGTACTTGGAAATTTCTTCTATATATCGCTGCCCTATCTCGCTGATTATCGATGATCTGCGGGATATATATCCTATCGTCATTTTCTCATCGGTATCAAGCTTGATAGCGCAGTATTCTTCTCCGTTGAGATCGCCGCATAGTATTCCCGAGCACAGTGTATAACCGTTCAGCCCGCTTATAAGGTTAAGCATGGTTGCCCTGTCATTTGCCCGGATGATCTGCTTATATTCGTGTGTGCTCATAACCTCTTCGGCATAGTATGCCGAGTTATACTCTCCCTGGTCAAATACAAGGCACGGATAATCATCAAGTTCTTCAAATGTTATAGACTCTTTCGATTTAAGCTTTTCTTTTGCAAGTGGATTGTTCTTGCCGATATATACGCATATTCCGCAATCAAACAGCGGGGTAAACTCAAGTCCTTCTTCTGAAAGCACCTTTGTTAATACCTTCCTGTTAAAATCATTCATATATATGATACCAAGCTCGCTCTTCTGATTTCTGACATTTTTGATTATTTCGTGTGTCTTCGTTTCATGTACTTCGAATTCGTATTCCTCATATCCGAATTCCTTGACCATTTCAACGAATGCGTTAACCGCAAACGAATAGTGCTGCATTGAAACACTGAAATGCCTCTTGATATCCGTTTTGGATATATATTTCGCATCCAGGATATCATATTGCTCCACAACCGATTTGGCATAACCTATAAATTCGGCCCCCTTTACGGTGAGGGAAATTCCGCTTTTTGACCTTATAAAGATATCAAACCCTATTTCGTCCTCAAGGGCGTGCATTGCACCTGTAAGAGACGGCTGGGATATAAACAGTTTCTTGGCCGCATCGTTAAGCGAATTTTCTTTGGATATAGCGATTGCATATTTCAGCTGATTAAGTGTCATTTTTCTTCTCCCATAAGATCGTAAAGTGTTTTATTTCCGAGAAAATCCGTTATCAGATCCGATAACTCTTTCCATACCGGATATGTGGGACACTTCCCGAGTCTGTCGCATTCTCCGCCTTCCATCGCGGTACATGATACCGGCTCCAAGTCACCTTCGGTTACTTTTAATATTTCAAGCAGGCTGTACTTATCTGCCGGTCTTAGAAGCCTGTACCCTCCGCCTTTTCCGGACACGCCATCCACAAGATTATTCTTTACAAGCAGTGACATAATGCTTTCCAGATATTTAAGAGAGATATTCTGACTCGCTGCAATATCTTTAAGCGGAATCCTTTCATCAGAATCATGTCCCGCAAGTTCAGTCATTACCCTTATTGCATATCTTCCTTTAGTCGAGATCATCATGACTCATTACCGCCTTTATCACCTATCATTTCCTCAAGTGTATGCCATCCGAGAACCGCACATTTTACTCTTGCAGGCATATGGGATATATCTTTTAGTGCCGAAGCTTCTTCAAGTTCTTCGATCTCTTCCTCGCCGGCCTCACCCTTTATCATTCTCGTGAACATATCGATGAGCCTTATCGCTTCACTCTTTGTCTTGCCGATAACAAGTCCAAGCATTATATCCGCAGATGCCTGGGAGACTGCGCATCCGTCCCCGACAAAAGCACCATCCGTTATAACATCTCCGTCAAGCTTTAATTTCAGCCATATATCATCCCCGCAGTTCGGATTCACTCCTTCAAGAACAAGATCGGCATCTTCGAGTTCATGCTTGTAATACGGTCTCATATTATGCTCTGTAAGTATTTCATTGTATAGATTTCTGCTATCCATATCCGTCTCCGAATCTATCGTAAAAGAAATAAACTATTTCGTTTATGATACCAGATTAACGCGGTCCTAAGCCCATCCGAGTCTTCTCCTGACACTTGCCACAGACTCTATGAACCTTTCAACCTCATCCTCGCTATTATAAAACATTATGCTTGCCCTTGCACATGAACCGATTTTTAAATGTTCCAAAAGCGGCTGGGCGCAGTGATGCCCGGCTCTAATACATACCTTATCCTGCGCAAGCACTTCCGAAATATCGTGAGGATGAACGTTATCGATCGTAAAACTGATTATTCCGTTATGATCATAAGGATCCTCACTCCCCAGTACACGGACATGCTCTGTTTTACGAAGCGCCTCCATCGCCTTTGCCGTAAGAGCCCTGTCTCTCTCCTTAATATATTCGTATCCTATGCCGTTTATGTACCTTATTGCCTCGGAAAGTGCATATGCTCCGGCAGCATTTACTGTGCCCGCTTCAAACTTATGCGGAACTTCCGCATATGTCGCATCGTCCAGTCTTACGCTCTCTATCATTTCGCCGCCTGTAAGAAAGGGCGGCATATCTTCAAGAAGTGATTTTCTCCCGTACAAAGCTCCTATTCCCATAGGCGCCAGAAGCTTATGTCCTGAAAAGTCCAGAAAATCAGCACCCAGCTTTTGTACATCGATCTTCATATGGGGAATGCTCTGTGATGCATCAACAAGCACGTAAGCGCCATATGAATGGGCCATTTCGGCAATTTTTTCTATGGGATTGCGTCTTCCGAGAACATTGGATACATGGGTGATGGCAACAAGTTTTGTTCTACTGTTGATCGTTCTTTCAAGTTCTTCATCAGAGAAGCTTCCGTCAGGCTCACATTCTATATAATTAAGCTTTGCTCCGGTAGCCTTTGATACCATCTGCCATGGAAGCATGTTGCTGTGATGCTCCGACACTGATACCGCAATCTCGTCACTCTCACTGATATTATTAAGGCCCCAGCTGTAGGCCACAAGATTGATGCTTTCTGTGGCATTTCTCGTAAACACAACTTCTTCGGGACATGAAGCACCGATAAACTCTGCCACGCATCCTCTGGCATTCTCGTATGCGGCCGTTGCTTCAAGACTTAGCGGATAAAATCCCCGCATCGGGTTTGCATTCATATCCGTATAAAATCTCTTTTCAGCCTCAATAACGCACACCGGCTTTTGGGATGTGGCGGCATTATCAAGGTATGCATATTCATTTTGAGATATAAGCACAAAATCATTCCTTATATCTTCATTTGTTCTTACATTTGTATTTTCTGCAGACATTTTTGCACCCTATTCCCAAGAGATTCATTACCCGCTTGCATCAGAAGGCTTTCGAACATACCGAATATTACAAGTCTTTTGGCCTCTTCGGGGGATATCCCCCGGCTCTTTATATAAAACATTATTTCCTCGTCAAGGCTCCCTATGGCGGCACCGTGAGCACCTTCCACATCTTCTTCCGTACACAGTATCAGCGGAATTGAACGGTTGATAACGTCTTCATCAAGCAGAATCACCTTTTCGCGCTCATCACCTTTTGAGCCCGATGACCCCGTTTTAAAATCTATTGTTCCGCGAAATGTTTTGTATGCTTTATCCGCAAGTGCTCCACTTGCCAATATCCGGCTCTCGCTCATCTTGCCGAAGTGATTGACAACGTAGTTCGTATCAAAATGCCTTTGACCTCCGGTAAAGTATGCACACCTTATATCCGCACTGCTCTCCTGTCCCACAAGATCCGCCGTAAGATCGCTGTATATATCACCGCTGTCAGGGAAGAGCTGGATAATCTCAAACCCTGCACTGTTTCCTACTTTTCCCGTAACCCTGTTTATCAGTCTTCCGTATGTTTTGGAAACGTTTGCCTGTATTAGTTTCAGACTGCCGCCTGCTCCGATGTTTACTTCGGTCCGGGCGTTAAGCGTTCCGTCAAAATCATATGCCATTGATACGGTTATGTTCTTATTATCCGGAACACTTATGAGTATCTTTTTGTCGCCTTCTTTGTCGAATTCAAGTTCTGCGTTGTCCGATATTTCTATTATTTCCGGACGTCCCGGTTCATAATCGACTTCGGTTTCATTCAACCGGAGGTGATTAAACGTACCGGCCGGAAGTTTATTCATCCTGATCATCCGATACTTCCTTTCATTTCAAGCCTTATCAGATTATTCATCTCTATTGCATACTCAAGGGGAAGCTCCTTGCTGACATTGTCGGCAAATCCGCTGACAATAAGAGCCTTGGCATCTTCCTCACTTAGTCCTCTTGACATCAGATAGAATACGGCCTCATC
>DGUG01000157.1 GCA_002394535.1 Lachnospiraceae bacterium UBA4316 | reverse complement strand
TCTTCTCCCTATCATGCAGCAAAGGGCGGTGTTGTCAATCTGACCCGGGCACTTGCCTGTGAATGGGGTAAATACGGTATAACAGTTAATTCAATCTGCCCGGGATATTTCATGACTCCGCTTACGGAAGAAACCCTTAATTCCGATTTCTTCAAGGAATACAGCAAGGGCGCCATACCTTTGGAACGTTACGGTAATGAGGGAGAACTTGATACCGCAGCGGTATTCTTATCAAGCCCTGCCTCAAGCTATGTTACCGGTGTGGCACTTCCTGTTGACGGCGGATATACAGCCATGTAGGCTGCCCGGATCATTATGAAGATAATAAATAAGATGAACGGAATAACCGTATATCCGGACGGTACCCGGTCGGAGTTTCATGACAGTGTTCTTTGCGAGCATTTCATGGAAGTAAGCGTGAACAACATTCCCTTCATTCGGTTGTCTTGCACACCTTCATTCCTTCCGGAACTTGTTACAGGACGGCTGTATACGGAGGGACTCATTAATTCGATCGATGAAATTTCAAGTAGCAATATATGCGGTACGGGTGCTGTTATGGAGGTTTTGCTTACAAAGCAGGTTAAGACAGCAAGGAAGCCTGAAAACCTCCCAAACACTGTCATCGACAAAGATATAGTATTCGAACTTGCAGAACGTTTCAAAGAAGATTCCCACCTTCACAGAAAGACTTGCGGAACACACAGTTGCTACCTTCGCACCCCCGACGGGAAAATCCATGAATTCGAAGATATCAGCCGGCATAATGCCATGGATAAGTCGGTGGGATATGCGTTGATGAACAGCTATGACCTTAATGAGTGTGTACTTTATACCACCGGGCGCATCCCGCAGGATATGGTATACAAGTGCATCATGGCGGGGATTCCCACACTTGTCAGCAAATCGGTACCGACAGATGCGGCACTGAAAATGGCGGCGAAGTACGGCTTGAATCTTATATGCTGCGCATGGCCGGATAGCTACAGGATATACACAGATGATACATCAGACAGAGCTTTTGAATGACTCTCTGAATAAATTATTCCTGGTATATGGGGAATTGCCCAAGCAGTTGCGGTACATACTTTTCTATAACAGCACAGAGTAGTAAGCTTATCGGAAGCGTTATGCATGCTCCGAGAAATGCATTTAATGCTCCGGGACCTGTGATGAAGCTGTTAACAACCGGCATGATCAGAAGTTGCAGGATGTTCTTATGAAGCAGAAAGATGCCCATAGTATGTTTGCCTATATAAGTAATGGCAGTAGTTCCAAAAGGTCTGATGCCCTCACGGGATAGGCGGAACAGTATCATTGATGCCGATAGAACTGTGATTATTCCGGAGAAGCTGTTTGCAAAAAACCAGAATATATTTCCGTATTTACTGTCACACATCAGCACGAGTGTAAGATTATCCCCTCTAAGATAAGTTCCGCAAAACAGAAGAGAAAGGCTTATCACAAATACACATGCCAGTATCAACCCCTTTTGCTGAGCCAGTATGAGAAGGGGTTTTCTTGCTGCTATGCCAAGAAGGATAAAGGCAGCTCCGACGAAAGCAGCATCAAAGCACCATGGATAGCCTGAAGATAATTTCGGGGCAGCCAAGCCGATAATAAACAACGGTATAGAGAAAAGAGCGCATTTACCGGTGATATCAGAAACTTTTATGCGGTCAAGAAAGCAGATGACTATCTGAGTTATAATCCTTGCAATAAAGAATGCAGGAAGATACCAGAGTGATGTAAGAGTCTTTGATGTGTAGAGGGCATTCCATGAAGCATATAAGAAAAATGGGACATTCTTAAAGTCAAAGGGAGCATATACAAAGGCCCAGATGAAATATGGCACAACAAGAGCCAGAATATTCTTGCGAAGGTAGTTCTTCCATTCCGTCAGGCCATGAACAGGGGACGGGTGTATGGAGAGGCCTGCAAGAAAGAAAAACAGCGGCATGTGAAATGCATAAATGATGAGTCGGTACATGGGCGACTCAAGGTTTCCATCCGCATGCCCCATAATAACGAGAAAGATCGTAATGGCTTTTGCTATATCTATTAATTCAACACGTGGTTTTTTTACAGAGGTCATGATAAGATCGTAATATAATTCAATTCAATTCGCAATATTTTTTTTACCCGGATATGGATAAGGAGGACAATATGCTGATCACACTTAAAGAAATGATGGAAATCGCAGAGAAAAGGGAAATTGCGGTGGGGGCATTCAATGCTACGGGACTCGAACCTCTCGAAGCGGAGATATGCGTTGCACAGGAGTTAAATCTTCCGATTATCATCCAGTTTGCACAGTGTCATGAGCCGCTTGTTCCTCTTACAACTATAGGACCGATCATGGTGGAACACGCAAAGAAGGCATCGGTTCCAGTATGCGTGCATCTCGACCACGGCGAAACTCTTGAATATCTGGAGACGGCTCTTGATATCGGCTTTACCGGAATCATGTATGACGGATCGACTCTTCCTTACGAGGAAAATGTAAATAACACAATAAAGGCAGTTGAAATGGCTGCAAAGTACGGTGCTTCAGTTGAGGCGGAGCTTGGGTCCATGGGAAGGCGAGAATCCGGCGAGGGGTGTGAGAG
>DGUG01000148.1 GCA_002394535.1 Lachnospiraceae bacterium UBA4316 | reverse complement strand
TCCGCACGTTGTAGCCGTATCCTTCAGCGTGAAAGCTCACCCGGCTCGGCTGTATGGGCTCCAGATCCTTTATGAGCCCCTTGCTCGTTCTGACCTTGACGACGCTGTTGCCGTCTCCCGTCAGAAGCATATTCTTCACGACCGCAGAGATGAACGTCTTCCGTGTCATATACCGGTTGGGATTGATATCAATCTTCCGGGACAGCTCGTTTGTTATGCGAGTGTCGCCGTTCGCTGTGTTTGCCATGAGGTGAATCGTCATGGAACTAATCAGATCTGCAATCCGCATGACCGCCGTCACGACTTCCGGGTTCTTGCTGAGTTTTGTGTACCCGTCTAGGCAGAGCATGTCATAAGCCTGCGGATCACTGAGCAGAATCGTCGCTCTGGTGGATCCAGCCGGGCTCGTACCACTCCGAATATTCTTTTTCCTTTTTCTGGACATTTGTTACTCCTTCCACCAGTTCGCCGCTTTGGCACTCTTATCAAGGTTCTCCAGATACCGCACGCAAGCAAAAACAGACGCGTCGAATATATCAATTCGATACGTCTGCTGGATTTTCTCATACATAATCATGTCGTCGGTCTTTTCTACCGCTCGGACGTTTTCCACGCAATATTCATAGGGTTCCGCGTGCAGGTAATATAGCTTTCCGTCCTTTGCGGCTTTCTCGATGTGACGGAAGCCCTCGGACTTGACGTAGTAATACTGCGGCTGGTCAACAACCTTGAATCCTGCATTCCGCATGAGCCGGATGTATTCCCGCCCGAATTTGCGGTCATGCCCGACTTGAATAATCTTGAATCCCATCTGCCGCATATCGGAAAACCACTTGACCACATCGGAATATTCCGTTGTCGGTGTGTTGCACATTGTCAGCCAGCCGTCATCCATCCACCCGAAAAGCGGAATGTTGTCTTTTTCTGCTTTCTCATGTGCCGCAACGACCGGGAAGAATGCGTGCGGAATAACAATATTGACGCCTTGATATTCTCCGTACAAAGCCGCCGCCGTGAGGTCGTGCATCTTTGAGAGGTCGGCTCCTCCAAACCACTTGATAGGTAGTTTGGAAAGTTCTTCAAGCGTCCAGTCATATTGTGCATCCGACTGCTTGAACTCCCGGATGTTGAAGTACGCTTTGATTGCGTTCGTGAAGACGTTCAGTGACTTTGCAAAGAAGTCCTTCCGCTGTTGCGGGTCATTCTGAGCCTGCAAACTGTCGTTTAGGATTTCCTGCGGGCGAATCGTCACGCCGTATGACGGGTTTGCCATCTCGTGAACAAGCGGATTCGTGTAATCAATATTTCCGCTCTCGTCCGGGTTCGCACAGCAAATGAACACAAAATACTGCTCGTCCTTGATGGTTCCGTCCAAGATGCTCCGGCAATATTTAAGTCTCTGTCCAAGAAAGCCGTTTGCATTGTCTCCGGCTGTGGAAATCCCAATCATGAGTTTGTTCGTGTACGCTTTCATGGCTTCTTTGAAAAGGTTGTACTGCTTCGGAGATTTGAACGCATGTATTTCGTCGCAAATCGCAATATTGCAGTTCAGAGAATCTTGTGTGTCCGGATTCGCCGCAAGTGCCCTAATAAAAAACGAGCCATCCGGGAGATTTGCCTCCATGGAATGCTCGTTGTTGTTATCTATGACGTGTACGTGCCCGCCGTCCTTCTCATCCTCGCCCATGCGCTTGACGTTGTAGTCCAGGAAGTTGAAGGTTTCCAGAGACTGCATGAGAGCCGCCGACGAAACATACGTCTTTGCTCCCGACCGTCTATACCAAAGTGACAGAGCCCACGCAAGAGCCCCTGCTGTAACGGTCTTTGCGTTCTTGCGAGGCAGAAATATCAATGCTTCATGAAACCGCACGATATTCGTCCCGGCGTGAACAAATCCAATCAAGTTATAAATAATAAACACTTGCCACGGCTGTAATAAAAACGGCTTGCCGCGCATCGGAGTTCCGTCAAGTGCTTCTCCTTGCTGGTGGCACAAGGTCTTCTCGATAATTCCAATGCAGAACTCCGGCCCCTTTGGCTTTATCTCGTAATCCGGGTTTTCCAAATCCCGAAAGAACCGCTCGACGCATTGCTTTCTTTCAACGTTCGCAACGATCGTTCCGTCCCGGATGCCTTCCGCATAAGCAAGAGCCATCTTCCAGTGCTTACCCTTAACTTGCTTCAAGAGCCTTCAGCGCATCCACCAACGCGCTCCCCTTCTCTTCGGCAGGTTTTCCGCCTGTCATTTTCTTATATGCGGATGGCGTAAGCCCCAATTCCCTCCAGTAGGCAAGGGCCTGAGTATTAAGGTCAGTCCACAAGATGAGCAGCGGGTTCTTGACCGTGTTTGTTGCTCCGCCTTTGTTCGTGTATTCCATTACCGGCACAGCCCCGTCACTGACATACCGCTCCAGACATGCATCTCGTTGCTCCAGAATGTCCGCAAGCGTGTCAATTACAGCCTGATACTGCTTCGGATCCACGCTTATCTGCTTGAGGCTTGCCGCTATTCTGTTTTTCCAAGCTTTTGATGTCATGGCAGATTACCCTTTTTCAGAAAAATCGGTCAGAGTCGGAAAACTACACCCTATCCCAGCAGAGCCGACCGGCTTAAACAAGCTCGACAGGGGGGGGTTGGCGATTTTCTACTCAAACCATTTCGTCGTTTTTCCGTACCCCACCGCCCCTTGCGCTGACTCCCGCGTATTTTCTCCAGCTTTTCGTCCCCTTCTCCGGGTGACGCTTGCGATGGCACGCACTGCACAAGCTGATGAGGTTGTCGTTATCGTAAGCAAGTTCGGGACAGTCCTCGAGGTGTTTGATGTGGTGAACTTCCGTAGCCTCACGGGTTCGACCGTACCGCTTGCAGTCCTGGCATTGGTAGTGATCACGCTTGAGGATTGTCGCGCGCTTGCGTTTCCATTTAGTTGTAAGGTAGAACGGGTTCGATTCGTATTGCATAAGTCCTCGCAAACAAAAGGACCCGGATATTGCTCCGAGTCCAGTTGGAAAGGATATAAGACATGAAGAAGAGTGATGGGCAACTGTTTGCGCACGACCCTTGACCTTCGCTGTCTGACGTTTCACGTCAGCTTATATCATATCAAAAAACATTGTGGGATTTTGTGGGGACTTTAAATTTTCTTAGAGCTTCGCTGTGTAGCTCACGCCTGACGTAATACTCGTCGTAATCCATCAGTGCTGCCACCTCTCTCCATGTCTTGCGCTGGATGTATTTATACCGGAGCAGCACGCACGCCCTCGCGTCGTCTACCGCTTCGATCGCGTGAATGATATCGTGCAGGTCGGAGATCGTTTCCTCTCGCTTCGCCTTGAGCTTTGCGAGGAGCTCATCGATGCGGACAGCGTAATCGGACAGGTCTGAAGTGTTGCCCGACCCGTGAGGCATTCCGGTGTAGCGGATCGCGCCAGGCAGTGCTCCGAGTCTGCATGCGGTTATCTCGCTCTCAAGTTCCTCGATGGCTTTCAAGTCCCAGTGGTAGCGCATGAGGAAGTCGCGCTTTGCTTCGTTCTCTGGAGTCATATGTCGTTGGCCTTTCTGTGTATGCTGTGTTCCGTGTCGAAGCCGTCCGGGTAGCGTGCGCGGAGTTTGTCGATGTTCATACGGCAGACCTCGCCGAGCGTGTAGCCGTCCACCGTGCAGAGTTCCGCAAGCATCCAAGCAACATCACCCAGTTCCTTCAGCAGGTGTTCCTCCTCAATCTCGTGACCCTGTAAGCGTTTCTGCCAGAGCCCGAGCACCTCGCCGACTTCCGAAGCCAGACCGAAGAGTGCATGCTGTTCGACCTCGTCCTCTGTGAGCGCAGGGTTGATTGTGCGTGCCGCGAGTAACTGGTATTCATTCAACGTCATATCTTTCATGTGTTGCTCCCTTCTTCTATCTCCTTCACCGCATCTATGATATAGTCAGCTACGTCTTGAATCGTTTCCTTTGCTGTATCGATATTTTCCGTAGTGACCTGCGATGCAATCATCATCTTGTAGATGGTGTCTGTTGATGGCATGAACACGAGAAATGCAACGCTGAGTATTAGCGGAACTTTCCATTTCTTGAGAATCTGCGTTGGTGTTGGGTATTCATCTCCAATACACTCTATAGTCCAGATGAGCAGATATGACCCGAACGCAATAGCGAATACCGCTAGAAATATAACGCACGCCATCCCTACCGCGTTACTGACTCCAAGCAGGTAGAACACCCACGGATTAATTATGTAATGCAATTACATCACCTCTCTTTCACTTGCATTCTTCATTTCCTGTATGCGCTTGATAATTTCCGCCGTGGTCGGCGGTGATACCCATTCGTAGTTATGCTGATAGTTCTCAATCCATGCTATCAGTGCGTCCGGGTCAATGCCGGTATCGTGTACGACCTTGACGATTTTAACAGAGGTCGTTGCCATGGCGAAGATTCCGCCGAGTGCAAAGCCGATGAACAGTGCGAAGATGAATATGAATATCATTCTCTCCCTCCCCATAAATATTTCTTTCCGTCCCTGTCCTTAAAGCGAACCTCCGTGAACTCGTAGCCGAACAGTTCCAGGATACTCTTACAAACTCTGAAAGCCTTGTGCAGGTCTTTCGGAAGGTAGCGTGTTGCCTTGCTCGCATTGTAGATTGCCTGCTCTGCTGTCGGATCCGGAAGTCCGCTCGGATTACTCATCATGCTCCTCCTCGAAATCATTGCCCATGAAATACACGTCACGTCCGCAGTGTCCGCAGACCTCCGGCAAATCAATCGGTGCGGTTCCGTCACTGATAAAAAGCGTATTCCCGCAGTTCGGGCAAATAAATCTTGCATAGCCGTTGGGTTCAACTTGTCTGATTACGTATTTCACTTAATACCTCCATGATAAAATCTCTGTCGTCCACGATCTCTTTAGCGATGCGGAAGGCGTCCGGTATGGACAACCCCCGCTTATCACGTAAATAGATGTTGATTCGGTTCATTGCGTTCATTTCCTCGGTGGTCATTCCCATGGTTCATCATCGTCCTTTCCCATCGCAATAAATCCCGAGATGATAAAGCCGAGGAATACCCCGGTGAATATGCCGATTGTGAATGGTATCATATTGCTCTTATTCCTTTCATGTGCGTTCCGCAATGTCTGCAATGCTGGTCGTAATTGTCCATGTCATAAACATCTTTGAAAGTCTTTCCACAGTTCGAGCACTGTGCATCATCGCCCCACTTGTGGATAAGCCATGTGCCTGTTGGCTGTACAGATTCTCTACCAAGTTCATACGCCCTCTCCACCTGTGCAGATTCAAGTTCCTGCATTTTTTGGATTTCCTCGGCGGTATAGGGCTGTGCGGATGGCAATGCCCTTATTTTACTCGCATACCAATCCGGATAGTGCGCATCGGGATATTCTCCCATAATCACATCAATCGCCGCTTGTCTTGAGATTAAATCGCACGCGTGTGTTTCCGTGCGTTTCTCCGTGCATTCTTCTAGATGCAGGGCGGGCAACATCCGGATTCTGGCGAATACATTCTTGCCCTCCCATGGGACCATATCCCCATCCTTACGCATTTGTTTTAGCAGGTCAATCACTACCTGTCTATCAATCAGATCACTCATTCGGTTCACCTTTCCGACCAACACGGCAACTGTGCCATTGCCATCTTCATTTCGGTCTGAACCGTTCTACACCAATTCACAAGATTGTCAGACTCTATCTGACTACATATCTCCGTAGGGTTGACATCAAAAATCAGATCATTCAGATGTTTCGCCGCTTCGTTCTTTTTGGGAGGAAACCAGCATTTCTGCTCAAGCTCCCCTCGAACAACCTCTTGCATGCCTTTGTATTCTTCGGCTGACATATCATCAAAGCATGTGGTTTCGTGAAGTAAGCTCATGCATACTGCTACGGCATCGTCAAGTGTTAACGTCAGCATTTTCAGCTCTCCTTTCTGCTAAAAAGCAAAATCCGTCTGGAGTTACACAATTCATATCTTTTGTCCATTTATCACAGGCATTGTGTGCAACAATTATATTTTTCCAGATTCCACTCAATCCAAGTTCGCCACCGAACACGTCCGTATGATAGTGTACGCAATCCTTACACCGGATTACCTCCGGCTGTTCCAACACTGCGATTGCCATATCAAACGCTTCGGGCAATTTACAGTGGTTTTCACACCATCCAAGCATAGATGGATGCATGCAACCACGACACACGCCATCTCGTTCCCGTTTTAGCTTTTCAGCAGCTTCCTCAAACGTCATACCGCTCCCTCCCTCAGCAGCCTCTTAAGCTCATCATTCATCTGGAGCTCGATCCCTGTCTCAGCGTGCAGGCAGTCCAGAATGTCAATCCAGTCAATCTCTCCGTTTGCCAGCGCAAGGGAGTGCACAAGGAATTCATTGAGGAATCGCGTCAGCCGCTTCTCCCCGAACCCGTACTGCTCCCACAGCACGATCATGCTCATGGCAAGCACGGTCTGAACGGTATACTCTTTAATCGTTACGCTTGCTTTCTGCAGCTCCTTAATGGTCATGTTAGAGTTCACTCCGCTTGATCGTCTGAATCTCAGTTCCTTCCGGAGCGCCTGTAGAACATTTCCGCCTTCCTTCTCTTCGCGTTCGGCAATCCGAATGGCAAGGGCAAGTCCTTCGTCACGCCATCTGATCATATCGTCTGCTTTGCTCATACGTCGAATCCTCCAGAAACAATATCATCCACAATCGCTTTCCGCTCCATCATGTCGTGCTTGCGACCTGCCTCGTAGGCAAGACCTGCGACCTTAACCATCTTGCTCCGCCACTCAGCTTTTTCGTTCTCGTGTGCGTCCCGGATGTCGAGTGTCTGTTTCTTTGTGAGCTCCCCGTTTGCCACCATGCGGAGGAGGATGTCCGTTACTGTCTTATAGATTGCCATGTCTTAACTCCTTTCGTTTTAAAGTCCCATCGAAAATAAGCTTATTTGCGCAGGCGGCTTGAGCATATCGCTCTCCATAACTTTGTTATACTGCGCTTTGCCTACTTCAAAACCATAGCTATGTCTGTTGAGTTCCAATGCCGCTCTGAGTGTGCTTCCGCTACCTGCAACGGGATCAATTACTACGTCACCTTCGTCCGTAAATGTTTTAATGAGCGTTTTAAGCAGCTTTACCGGCTTTTGTGTTGGATGTAGTTTCGGGATATCCTTCCCGTCTTTTTCGTATTCAAACCAGTTAAAAACCATTTTTCCATGCTCAACGCCTTTTGTATCAATCCACTTTTCGTTGCGGAATTTAGGAAGATATGACCGATAAAGAAGAAGAGCATATTCGGTTGCCCCAACTATACGCATGTTTGCTTTCAGTGCTTGAGGCGAATAGTTTTTGATAAACACCAACGGTATGCAGTGAACGAACCCATGCTTTTCTGCATATTTCATGACTGAGTGCTGTTGTTCCCAACTGCAAAACACAATCATGCATGGGGCATCTGAGCTCTTTCCTCGTTCCCCGCCCTTTTTCGGTTCCTTCTTCAACAGTCTGTTGCAGAAATGGAAGTATTCCGCAATATTGAAATTGAAATCCGTATTAAACGCCGCTTTGCCTGCAAACTTGCTTTCTCCGTTGGAATTATCTCCGCCGACATACCAGTTCGGATTACTTCCGTAGAAGTTATTTCCGATATTGTACGGAATATCTGCAATCACAAGTTGCGCTTTTGGTATTCCGTATCGTTTGTAGTTCTGAAAATTATCGTTATACAGTTCGCATTTAATGCCCTCCACGCTTATGTCTTAACTCCTTTCTCTCTTCTCAATCTCTTCCAGCGCATCCACAAATCCGAAGATGATATGCTGCGCAACTTTGTCCTGCCCACTCTCGTTCCAAATATTTGTCGCCTCTCCGACGATCGCGTCCCAGTCTTTTTCTGCTGTCGCGTGCCGTTTGAAGAATTTCCAGCAGGCGGAGGTGACATCATAGATTTGCCTTAATTCCTGTTCGTTCAAAACGGTATATCCTCCAAATCATCACTATCTATTTCCGATTCAATTCCGCTCTCCCATCCGAGCAGGAAATCAAGTCCTTCCGGTTCTTCCGCTATCCGCTTACTCGCCTCGTCGAAGCAGAGCAGAATATCATCTTCCTTGCCGTTGATTCGGTTCTTCGTGATAGACAGCTTCCGCACGATCCGCTCCGTCCCTTGCATCTCGCGCTCGGTCGGTTTCTGGTAGACCAAGATGATGTCCGCGAGGTTCGGAATATTGCCGGAGCCTGCGATGTCGTCGTTTGTGAAGTCCTCTCCGTCATTCCGCCCGAACTTGCGCGGGTGAGCAATGAGGATGATAAGAACCTCGTAGGCCTTTGCCATTCCTGCCAGCTTCTTGACGAACTGAGATTGCAAGCGGTACATGTCCGTGCGTGTGTCGTCGTCCATCGCGGTCATGAGGTTGTCAATGATTAAGACCTTGCAGTCATATTGGCGGATGACCTGCTTCAATGTTTCCAGCAAAGCCTCTTCCTCGGAGTCGTAGTCTTTCGTGATGTCGTTGTCGTAGATAAAGACCCCGTCCTCGTACCACTTGACGATATCGCGCTCATAACGCGCGTCCACGGTGTAACGAATGTAGCCCGTCTTTGCCCTGACCGCGTTGATGTAGTGACCGCCCGCGACCTGCCGTTCGAACCATGACTGCAACTGCCAATCGTTCAGCTCGCCCGAATAGAAGAAGGTTCGGTAGCCCGCCCTGACCGCGAATGCTCCGAGCTGAGACGCGAATGTCGATTTTCCAAGACCTCTCTGCCCCGTCAGGATAACGAGCTGTCCGAGATACAAGCCCCCGATGAGTTTATCAAGACTCGGAAGCCCGCTCTCAAAGTGCGGGACATCGCTCCAGTCCTTGCGCTTAACGCTCGCGAGCGGTTTGATTCTCGGATTCTCGACCGGCACGGCATTCGCGATCGCATTCCGTACCACTTCCGCCCCTTCCGCAAGAAGCAACTCGTTAGCGTCCTTATGCCCGTGATAGTCGTCAATGCGCACATGTTTGACCGTCCCCGGGAAACGCGCGGAGAGCTCTTCCAGGAGCGTTATACGCCCGCCCTCGCAGTCTCCGAAGACAATCAGGGTTTTGAACTGCGTCATAAAGTCCCAGCAGTACGGCACCCATGTGAAGCCCTTTGCCCCGGTCGGAACGCTGACGGCATTCGGCAGACCAGCTTCCGCAACACTCAGACTGTCTATCTGCCCTTCCGTGATAATGAGGGTGTCGGACTTGTTCGGGTCACACTGATCCATTCCGAAGAGTATCGGTCGGCAGTCCCGCTCGCACCATTCTTTGTTCCTGTCTTTCTCCTTGTCGAAGTCAGCTTTCCGGTACTTAACGAACTGCATTTTTCCGTACTCATCGAAGAAGGGAAAGACGATGATGTTGTCGTGCTCTTTCTGGGACGTAATGCTGTAGCGTTCCGTGATAGCCTTCGAGATCCCGCGGGACTCCATATAGACAACTGCCGGCGTTCGCGTCTCCGGTCTCGGATATCTGGTCATGTCCCGGTACTTCCGTCTCCGGCTGATATACTCATCAACTTCCGTACCCAGTGAAAAATCAAAGTCCTTTGCCAGCGTGTACATGTTGCCCTTGACCCCGCAGGACGCGCGGAGGCATTTGAACTGACCGGTATCGAGATTGATCGCGAAGGTATCCTTGTCGTTCGTCCTGTTTCCGCAGTACGGGCAGCGTTCAAGCTGGAGTTCGTTCCCCCGCGTCTTATACCGGATTCCACGGCTCTGCGCAAAGCGTTCCGCGTCTTCCCTGTTGAAGCTGTAAATGTTCATACCAGCGTCCACCCCTCTCTCAATGCCTCCTCGTCCGTCATGTCGGGTTCATCCCATGGATTGTAATCTTCCGGAGGAAGCTCTTCTTTCCTTTCTTTTCTTTCTTTATCATTCTTTATCATTCTTGTTTGTTCCGATTCGTTTCCGATTCGTTTCCGGTCTGCGTCCGATTGGTGTCCGGTTGGTGTCCGATGGGTGTCCGGTTTTCCTTGATATTCGGAAAATCCTACTAATATAATCAGCGTTTTTTGGGTGTCCGATTCGTATTGAATCATCCCTTCCTGCTGGAGGACGCCTAGAAAGTGTTTAACCTTGTCCTTCGACCAGCCCCACCGCTCGGACAACTTCCGAATGCTTGTTATTGCGGAACCTCGCTTGACCGTTATGGCGTTTGAGTTGAAAAATATCTTCCTGTCCTTGTGGTTCATCATCATGATTAAGTCAACCCACGCCTGACCTCTGCGGAATGGTTTATCCTCCCAAATCCAATGGTCTTGCAAGTCCCTGTATATTTTCACAAATCCTTTATCCGAGCTCATTCCTCACCAGCCTTTCCTTCATGTCCCGCAGCAGTATCTCCCGGATAATTGCCCCGCTCGTTTCCGCCCGGCAGAACACCGGCGTGAGGTTGTAGCGTACCGACCAGCTGAGAAGCGACCCGAGGAAAGCGGTCGAAGCGAACTTGCTCCGGTATCGGTGCTTGATGATGTCCTCGTAGGTCGCATTCTCAACCAGCAGGTAGACCTTTGCCCCGGCGTCCTTTGCCCGTTCAAATTCTTTGCGGAAACGGTCGCGCCCACGGGTGAAGCACATGGCAAGTTCGTCGAGATCCATTTTCCGCTCCACCACGCAAGCCGGTGAAATTCTTGCGGAAAGGTCAAGAAGCGGTTTCCCGTCAATCTCAACGTTCCCGCAGTAATCTCCGTAGGACAGGGTCGCCCGCTCGAGCGGTACGCCGATTGCCTTGTATCTCCGTCTGGCTTTCGGCGTCTCCTGCTCGCGGGTGTCTACGATGATGCGGAAGGATTCGAGGATGGTCTCAGCTTCTTTCTCCGTCAAAACGGAAGCTCCTCGTCAGCTCCGTCAGGAACGTTTATGAAGTCATCTCCAGAGGATTTACTGGAAGTCGTCGCCCCGGATCCGCGCGCGCTTCCGTCTCCAACAAGCTTGTCGTTCGGAAGTTTGCCAGCCTTGCCGGTTCTGACCGCGTCCGCCGTGCATGTCCATTTCATGACGATGTGGTCGTATACCGTTCCGTCCTTCTCGGACTGTTTATTGTGGAACTTTCCACCGATAACCTTGCCCTTGAGGCTCCGCAGGTCTCCGGCAAATACAAAGCCGTTGTTGCTGTCCTCGAGGTCTGCGAAGAACGTGTTGTATGTGTCCCAAATCCACGGCTCTGACCGGTCTGTCGGCACGTTGAGGTTGAATACCGCATCAAACGGCCACTGCTTTCCGGAACGCGTGTTGTTGTCAAACTGGGACTGATACAGCCCTTTGTATTCGCCCTCGGCGATGTCGAACGCCATTGAGATGTATTCATCGCCTGACGGCCATGTATTCAGCTTCGCGCCCTTGATGGTGACAACGTAGGCTCCTTTCGGAAGCTGAATGAATGTGTTCTGTTTGCGCTTTGATTTGTCGTAGGTTGGTAATGCCAT
>DGUG01000168.1 GCA_002394535.1 Lachnospiraceae bacterium UBA4316 | reverse complement strand
ACCTGATACAGAAGAGTTTTGATATTTACACCGAGAACCTTCGTGCTCATAAGTCCGGACTCTATGCACTCTTCTCTGTAAGGGCGGAAGTAATCCGCGATCTCGGCAAGTTTTGTCTGACTGTAGCCCGTATCATAAGGTGTTCCCTTAAATGTCTCAACCATAACTTCCGTTGCGGGCTGACTCGTTCCGAGTGCAAAAGGAGAGATAGCACAGTCAATAACATCAACACCGGCCTCAACAGCCTTAAGGTATGTCATTGAAGCCACACCTGATGTGTAGTGTGTATGAAGCTGGATCGGAAGTTTTGTGTTCTCCTTCATGGCTTTAATAAGCTCAGCTGCCCTGTAAGGAACAAGGAGTCCTGCCATATCCTTGATACAGATAGAATCCGCACCCATCTCTTCAATCTTTTTGGCAGTTTCTGCCCAATACTCAAGTGTATATGCATCTCCGAGGGTATATGAAAGTGCAACCTGTGCGCTTCCTCTTCCTTCCTGTTTTTTAACACGATTAGTTGCATCTACCGCTGCCTGAAGGTTACGAAGGTCGTTCAGGCAGTCAAATATTCTGATAATATCAATACCGTTGGCAACTGATTTTTCAACGAAAGCATTAACAACATCATCAGCATAAGGTCTGTAACCTAAAATATTCTGACCTCTGAAAAGCATCTGCAGTTTTGTTTTCTTAAATCCGTCACGCAGTTTACGAAGCCTCTCCCACGGATCCTCTTTCAGGAAACGAAGGGATGCATCGAATGTGGCACCACCCCAGCACTCAACTGCATGGTAGCCGATTTCATCCATCTTACCTATGATGGGAAGCATAACCTCGGTAGGCATTCTTGTTGCGATAAGCGACTGATGCGCATCACGAAGAACGGTTTCCATTATGCCAACCGGTTTCTTTTCAACTTCACCCATTATATTTTCCTCCATATAATTAATTCATAATAATGACGCCAATTACATAACTCCAAAAATTGCCATGAATGTTCCGGCAGCTACGGCCGTTCCGATAACACCGGCAACGTTCGGTCCCATTGCATGCATCAGCAGGAAGTTTGTAGGATCGGCTTCAGCACCGACCTTCTGCGAAACACGTGCTGCCATGGGAACAGCAGACACACCGGCAGATCCGATGAGCGGATTGACCTTACCCTTTGTCATAACACACATCAGCTTACCGAACAGTACTCCCGCTGCTGTTCCGAATGCAAATGCAACAAGACCGAGAACAACGATCTTAAGAGTATTGGCATTAAGGAAAGCTGCGGCCGAAGTCGTAGCACCTACACTTGTACCAAGCAGAATAACCACTATATACATAAGTGCATTGCTGGCAGTATCCGTAAGCTGTCTAACTACTCCCGACTCTCTGAACAGGTTACCAAGCATCAGCATACCAACAAGAGGAGCCGTTGTAGGAAGAATCATACAAACAACAATCGTAACAATTATCGGGAACAGAATCTTCTCAAGCTTAGTTACCGGACGAAGCTGTTCCATCTTGATCTTACGCTCTTTTTCCGTCGTAAGAAGTTTCATGATAGGGGGCTGGATAATCGGCACAAGCGACATATACGAATAAGCCGCAACCGCAATGGGCCCCAAAAGTGCCGTCTGTCCAAGCTTACTTGCAAGGAATATTGATGTAGGGCCGTCAGCTCCGCCTATGATGGCGATAGCTGCCGCAGCCTTATCGTTAAATCCCATAGCAATAGCCATAAAATATGCGGCATATATACCGAACTGCGCTGCCGCCCCGAGAAGAAAGCTCTTCGGATTGGCAATAAGCGGACCGAAGTCCGTCATCGCACCTACACCCATGAATATGAGCGAGGGCAATATAGCCCATTCATCCAGTTTATAGAAGTAATACAGGAGCCCTCCTGTTCCGTTTGCGGCCTCTTCTATTTTTAGCATAATATCCGGATAGATATTAACAAGCAGCATACCGAATGCAATGGGGGTAAGCAACAGCGGTTCAAAACCTTTCGCTATTGCCAGATAAAGGAACACACACGCAACAGCTATCATAAGATAATTGCCCCAGGACAATCCCAAAAATGCCGTCTGCTGTAACAGGTTCCCAAATGTATTTGCTACATATGACATTTTATATCCTCCACAGATTCATTCTTATGATTAATTAAGTGTTGCAAGAAGCTGTCCTGCTGCGCAGGGATCACCAACCGCACAGTCTATTGATGCTACTGTTCCGTCCTTAGGTGCAACAACCGGAATCTCCATCTTCATTGCTTCAATGATAACTACCGGATCGCCTGCTTTAACCGCAGCTCCAACACTTGCTTCAATCTTGAATACCTTTCCGGCAGCTCCGGCTTCAATTCTTACGCTTCCGGCTCCGGCCGAAGCAGCTGCCTTAGGTGCCGCTGCAGGTGCTGCCTTAGGTGCCGCCTTGGGTGCAGATGCAACCGGTGCTGCACCCGAACCTGTTCCTTCTTCTACTGTAACATCATATACGTTTCCGTTAACGGTAATTGTATAGTTTTTCATGATGGTTCCTCCTTATACTATCTGTTCCAAACACTGTTTGGTCTTCTTACAATACTTCTTACAACAAAATCATCCGATGAGCCGCCGTAAGAGGCTGCTGCAATCGCTGCCGTAATAACGGCTACAAGTTCAAGATCGTCTTCATGTTCCTCTTTTTCAACTATCTGTGCAATAGTATTATCAACAGCAACGATCTTCGGATCTTCTTTACTCTTGTCAAATGCCGCCTGAATCTTCGGAATGAAGTTGAACAGACTGATTATCAGAGAAATGATAATAAGTACAATAAATACGGTTCCCATTCCGAGGAGTGTGTTAAGACCGGCCTTTTCCATCTTCTCTCCAAAAGTCCAGTCAATGTTGGTGGTAAGAGAATTAAGTGTTTTATAAAGATCATCCTTATAAATAGCCTCAACCTTAGCAGTTCTCTTTGAACCGACAACATCAAGTGTTACTATTATGTTTTTATCCGAATCGTCATAAGCCGCATTCATTCCGGTAATCGAAACGAAATCGCCAAGATCAGCATGTGCCGAGTTCCATGAACTTATGGCATTAACCATTCCGTTTCCGTTTGCCTTAACACCGAAATAATTGGAAATCACATATTCAAGATATTCGCCGCCCTGTTCAGACAGTTCCGCAGACTGCTGTTCATCAAGCGCTGCCAGAAACTGCGTTACAAGGTTACTTGTTGTCTGCTCAAGTGCAGTGGCAACTTCCGGATCAAGAGTTTTTCTTGTGCTCCCACCGCAACCGGCAAGTAACAAAAGCGCGGTCATAAAACATAATATCAGTTTGATTTTTTTCATATTACGTATCCCGCTCCTTTCTATACTGTTCCGTGCTTCTTGGCAGGTCTGTCCTCTCTTTTTGTATAAAGCATTTCAAATGCTCCGATAACATACTTTCTCGTATCCGCGGGAGCGATCACCTGATCCACATATCCGCGTCTCGCAGCACTGTCAATGCTGTTCTGGAGCTTATCGTATTCCTTTGCCCCGTCGCTTATGGCTGCCTCACCCTTTCCGTCAAAAATTACTTTGGCAGCAAGATTGGCATCCATCATTCCGATCTTGGCACTATCCCATGCAATGGTAATGTCTGCCCCCATTGCCTTGGAGTTCATAACGATACCTGCACTTCCGAAAGCCTTACCGGTCACAACATTAACCTTTGCCACAGTAGCATTGGCAAAAGCAAAAGCAAGTTTGCTTGCTGCTCTTGCAATTCCTTTTTCGCAATCCATATCGGCATCATATCCCGTTACATTTGTAAGTGTAAGAACGGGTATATCAAAGGAATCACAGAAGTTTACAAAATCAGCGGCCTTTTCAGCTGCATCTACGGTAAGAACAGTATCGCAATCCCATACTTTCTTGCCTTCGTCATCATATCCTTCCGATCTGTTGGCAACACATCCGACAGTCTGACCGTTAAGCCTGATAAATCCTGTTGTTATCTGCTTTCCGAATCCGGACTTTACTTCGAAATATGAATTATCATCAGCAATCATGGAAAGTGCGATTGATGAATCCCCTACACAGCCTGCAATATCCGATACCGCACGATTAAGATCATCCGTACACTCACTGTCAGCTCCGAACTCATCATTATTGGAAGGAAGCATTGAAACAAGACTTCTGATCTCTCCATAGATTTCGGCTTCACTTGCAACTACATCAACATTACCGGCCTCATCTGCCTGGAAAGCGGCTGATGCCGTATCCACCTTCTCTTCGTAATTTCCGCAAAGAGCGTTAGGAGAATTAACGAAAAGCTTTGCGCCATCCTCCATAAAAGTAAAATCAGTCATTCCGGTAAAAAGCGAAAGACCACCGCCGCACTTACCGAATACCGCCGTGATCTGCGGGATAACTCCGCTGGCTATGGACTGTGCCTTGTAAATCCTGCCGAATGCCGCAAGTGCATCTGTGGCTTCATTAAGGCGAAGTCCTGCGGAATCGATGAGTCCGATGACAGGTGCACCGACTTTGAGCGCAAGATTGTAAAGATTTACAATCTTCTTTGCATGCATCTCGCCAACAGAACCTCCGAGTACGGATGCATCCTGGCTGTATACGTAAACAAGGCATCCGTCTATAAGGCCGTAACCCGTTACAACACCGTCACTGGGCGCATCCTTCGGTTCCATGTTGAAATCGGTAGATCGCGCACTAACACGAGCGCCGAGTTCAACGAAACTGTTTTCATCAAGCAAACTTGCTATACGTTTGCCTGCAAGTGAAGAATTACTCATTGCAAAACCTCCATATAATTATATTTAAATAACCGCAATTATACGCACTTTATGTATTTTAACACAGTGCCCGGATTTTTCAAAGCGAAAAATACAAGAAAAAGGTTACAAAAAAAGGACCGTCCGGTCCTTTTAAATGTCAAGTTTTAACTGTATCTCTTCAGCGGCTTCCTTTTTGAATTCCTCCAGACGATCCGGTGCGATGTCCGGAAGATCCTCAAGTGACTTGACTCCGAAGCTTCTGAGAAATTGTTCGGTAGTTCCGAACAGAAGCGGCCGCCCCGGTGCATTCAGCCTTCCAAGCTCTGTAATAAGTCCGTATTCAAGCAATTTGTTAATAGGGTGATCACATGACACTCCCCTTATCTTCTCGACTTCCGCCCTTGTCACCGGCTGTTTGTATGCAATGATCGAAAGGGTCTCGAGCGCCGTATCTGACAGATGCATATTCTTCGGAATCTTGGCAACTTTAATAAGATACTCATACATTTCGGTTTTTGAGCACATCTGGACACTGTTATCCAACTCTACTATCGTAAGTCCAAACTCTTTGTTACGCTCATATTTCGCCTTCATTTTTCCGATGAGTTCCCTGGTTTCGTCTTCATCATATCCGATGGCATCGGCAAGTTTTTTTATCTCAACGGAATCTCCCATAGCGAAGAGAATTGCAGAAATCGCTGCCTCAGGATGTTCGGCCCTGACCTTCTCATCAAAATCGTCCTTATTCTGCGACTCCGGTGCAATATCAAGCTCTTCCATACTATCCTTTAATGATTCTTCAAATTCTTTTTTCATCTGTTATCCCTACTATCCTACTATCCCTATGTACACCTCGAATGATTTATCGTTTCCCCCAAAGCTTTGGAGCGCGTCGTTACTTGACGAGGTTTTTACGAGTCTAGTAACGTGACGCGCGGAAAGATGAGCGCAAGCGTCTTTGGGGGAAATGAATAAATCATTCGCGGCATAATCCACATTTGAATAATCAGGCTGCTAAAGACGTTATCATAATGTCGTCAAACAGATTCTCCTGCACGATCCTGATCTTTCCGGTTTTCATCATCTCAAGCATCACAAGGAAAGTAACAACAATCTCCATCTTGGTCGGCTGTGCTTCCAGAAGTGCTCTGAAGGAAAACTTCTTGTGGGTTCTGACATACATTTCAATGTAAAGCTGCTTCTCTTCAAGATTGATCTCATCCTTCTCGATATTACCGAACTTACTTCTGATCGGATCAATCTTATCGCTCTGCTTGCGAACCACCGATTTAAAAATCTGGTTAAGTTTTGCAAGATCTACATCTCCCACGAGCTTCTCATAATCTATAGGTTCAACGTACTCAAGCACTTCCTTGGGAAGAGTTGCGCTCTTATATACGTTACGTACCGCGTCGATCTGTCTGTCCTTGAGTTCAAATGACATATATTTGTACATCTTATATTCAATAAGTTTTTCAACAAGTTCCGCTCTCGGATCTTCCTCTTCGCCCTCCTCATTAACTTCCGCAGGAAGAAGCATTCTCGCTTTAATATCAAGAAGTGTGGCTGCCATAACAAGGAACTCGCTCATTATATTAAGATCCTCTATCTCCATCTGCTTAAGGTAATCGAGGTATTGGTCAGTAATAAGAGCAATGGGGATATCGTATATATCCACCTTGTTCTTCTCTATGAGATGAAGGAGCAGATCAAGTGGACCTTCAAACTTCTCAAGTTTAACGTTAATTGCCATTGGTTTCTCCTTTTTTATCCTGTCTTATCGTAACGGATACAATTTCCGCCTTATTAAATATCCTGATCGGAATCGTATGCCAGCCTATTCCACGGCTGACTATCATTGTTGTTTTACCCTTGGTGAACGTTCCGAAATCATATTTCGGAAAAAGTCTCAGTTGTGGAGATATGACACCTCCGATACCCGGAATTGCAACAATACCTCCGTGAAGATGACCCGAAAGAACAAGATCCGGTCCAAATGCAACATAGTCATCAAAGAAATCAGGATTGTGAGCTATAAGGATATTGTATTTATTATCATCAACATTCCCCAGCCTGTCACTTATGATTCCTTCAGGAAGATATGTTCTTACCGCACGCCTGTAATTATCAATAGGAATGTCAAAACCATATATCCTTACATTTTCGTCTACTGAATCTATATAACCGTCAGACAGAAAATGAATACCCGCCTCTTCAACAAAACTCACAAGTTTATCATACTTACCCGGAAACCGTTCCGGTTCAGCCTTGTATCGCTGCTCATGATTTCCAACTCCGTAATAAACCGTGAACCTCTTTGCGAGCTCTTTTAAAAAATCAAACGCCACATCGGAGTTATACGAACTTTGCATATAGCTTGTAATCATATCACCAGCTAAAATGACAAAATCCGGATTGATCGATTCAATCGAATTAAGCAGTTGACGATTGCCGTCATGTGTTACATCGGTATCATGAAGATCCGACAGCATCACAAATCTGAAAGAGGATCCGATGTCTTTGGCGGTCACAAGATCATATTCAACTATGTTATATCCATTGCTCTGCACATATACAAACACGATAAGAGCAACAACTAACAATGCTATTACTATATATATCAAACAGGTAAAT
>DGUG01000211.1 GCA_002394535.1 Lachnospiraceae bacterium UBA4316 | reverse complement strand
ATCTCGATAAGCGCCCCATCCGCATTTATCTCACTGAATTTATCCTTCCATGTGGCAAAATCATCGAGATCAACTATCATGAGATTGGGGATCACGTCTTTGGGCAGTTCGTCAAGATAACTGCCGACCTCTTTTGCAAAAGCCTCGGCTGTAAGCAGCCTTGTCAGAGGATCTTTTGTAAGGGACAACTCTTCCTGCTGATGCTTTGTCTCATCATCGACATAGGAAAGTGTCCCATATACACTCACTATTCTGTCGGAGTCATCGGTCTCTACACGTCCTTTTAGCTGATACCAGCAGTAATCTCCGGCAAAATCAAGGAAACGTATGTATTCCATACGAACCTTGTCCTGATTTTCGTTATTGGTAAAAAAGGATATGGCTTTCTCAAGATCGCCGTCAAAGATCTTCCCGAGATACCCCATCTTTTCCACGAACGCAGAAAGTCTGATGGGCATGGGAATGTACTTCTTGATATTATCGGAAAACGTAATGACATCATCGATCGCATTATATTCGAAAACGATGGTGTCATTAAGATCTATTGCATTTTGAAATAAATTCTCACTGAACTGGTGCATAACATCTCCATAGGGTACAAACGCGCCTATGGCTAATTATACATAATCCGGCAAGAATTTACCACTGTTTTATAGACGTCCGGATATTAAAAAACCGCTTGGCATTATAATACGAAATCCCTTCCGTGATCCGGCGCAGAAAGTCACTCCGTTATGGACATCATCAACCATTTTCATCATTCTCTTTATGTTATCGAGATTGATAATTATCCTCGGCAGGCCAAACTTCGCCCGGTTCGGTATCGTATCCCGTTCCGAACCACCTTAATGTCATTTCCATATAGTTGTCTCTCCGTTTCTGTTTCTATGAATAAAACTTAAACGATTCAAAATTATCCTTATTTTTCATTTTCTGAAGAATTATTTGGGGAGATACGTTTAGAACTGATTACTTTCGTTTATTTTCCGAACCGCACGCCCCAGGCAAAAATAAACTACCGGTGCGCACAGCTCTATCTCAAGAACATTTGATCCTATCGACATGAGTATCGCGCTTGTAATTACTGCTATTTCACCGGCTACAGAACCGATTTTATTTAATGACTTCTTATAGACTATGAACAGAAGAAAAATAATGATGGAAGTACCTATAACACCCATTTCGGTATAAAGCTTAACCAGACCTCCGTCAGCAACGATATAGTGCTGAAACTCCGCTGCCCTGTGACCTCTGCTTCCGAGTCCGTCCCCAAGCCATACGTTGTGCATATCATTTACTGCCGCAACCCAGGATTCCGATCTTTCACCGAACCCCTGGGGTATCGAAGCAAGCCTTATATAGAATTTCTCGAACACTCCCTTGGCAAACACAAAGATGCCGGCAATAAATGCCGCAACAGTCCCGATTTCAATCCACAAAAACTTTTTCGGCTTATCCTTATCGACAAAATAATCAACCACACTAAAAAAGATAACCACAAGGATTATTGAAAACATAGACGAACGCTGATTTGCCATGAATGACAGCAGAATAGCAAGTATTATACAGACAAGACCGTATACTCTTTTTTTCTTTTCCCGGCTTCTGATGAAGTAAGCCGAAACACATACAGCGTAAGTGAGATAAACCGCCGTCGGTCCCGATCCGAGAAGTGAATTCATCCTGACCCTCATTGTAGGTGCATCCGCTTTTGATATAAACTCGTTAACATATGAAAAATCAATATAGAACTGAGGTGCCCATACATAAAGCAGAGCCCCGAAAAGACCCATAAAAAGTGAAGCCGCAAGATAGCCGTTATAATACCATCCTGCCTCTTTTTCATCAAACCCTCTTCCGGCATAATAGAGCACCATAGGTACTGCGGTAGTGGAAACCTCACCTATATACACGCTAAAAGGAATACCATAATAAATACACCATATGCCTGAAATAAGATTATATACCAGATACGCCGTAAACAGCCTGTCCTCAAACGTTCTGAAAGTAACAAAGCCGAGACAGACAATAAAAACGGTTCCCAATGCCAAAACGGCAGTAAGATATATGCCCGTTCGTACCCAACTGCAAAACAGGTACCACGTATATATTAAAGTGGCAGCCGGATACATAAAACATATGTATTTTTTCATAAGCTCCCTTATCATCAGCCCTTTAACCTTTGGATCAGTGCATAAATATCTTTTGCGCTGTTAAAGTTTTCCGGTATGATATCGGCCGCCGGAATCTCAATATCAAACTCATCATCCAGCGAAGCTATTATCTGTATAATGTCAAAAGACGTAAGAATTTTACCGTCAATAAGGTTATCACATGTATTAAAATCCACATCATCGCGAATGTCGTTCAGAATCTCAAGCAATTGTTCCATAGCAATCTACTCCTTATCAATAATACTTATATTTTATCCCTTAACAGATTTCTGTCAATTTTGCCGTTTTTGTTCAGCGGAAATTCCTCAAGCTGAACGGTCTTACCCGGCATCATAAACTGAGGCAGCCTTTTTAACAATCCTTCGTGTACCTCATTCTTGTCAACATTTCCTGTGTAGAAAAGCACTATCCTCTTCTTCTTCTCATCATATATACAACAGGTGCGAGTGACCCCGTCAACAGATGCTCCGGATGCTTCAATTTCCCCAAGTTCTATTCTCTGCCCCATATGTTTTATCTGAAAATCCTTTCTCGAAACATAAAGCAGATTCCCGTCATCGTCATATTTGCCGATATCTCCGGTTCTGTATATTCTTTCATAAAAAGAGTTATTAACCGGATTTTGTGTGAATACGGCATCGGTCCGTTCTTTATCCTTATAATATCCCAACGCAAGGCACGTCCCTGACACACATATTTCACCCTCTTTGCCTGCCTCTGTTACTTCTCTGTCATCGTCATCAAGCAGGAATACCTTCTCGTTCTTAAACGGGATACCTGCGGGAATTTCACCGTCTCTTTCATACTCCTTGTCAAGAATAAAGTATGTGCAGTTGCATGTTATCTCCGTAGGCCCATATAGGTTTACATAAGTAGCGGACGGCAGATATCTTTTCCACTTATTAAGCTGTTTAACAGGCATCACTTCCCCGCTAAACATAACCTTTTCTATCGTTTCGGGAGTTCTGTAATCCAGCCCGTTCATAATAGAGACAAAACACAATGCGGAAACTGCCCATATAAGTACCGTAACATTATTATCAGCTATATAATCCATAAGCACAGACGGGTTTGAAAAATAATCTCTCGGGACAAGCAGTACCTGTGCACCCGTGAACAGTCCGCTGTAAATATCCTTTACCGAGACATCAAAATCAAAAGGGGCCTGATTGGCAAGAATGTCATTTTCATTGATATCAAAAGTCTTTGTAAAAACTTCTGTAAAATCTATCACAGAGCGATGAGACACAGCCACTCCTTTCGGGGTTCCCGTGCTTCCGCTTGTAAAATTCACGTAAAGCGGCATCATATCATAAAAACCGGCTGATGCCCCGGATAAAAGGCCTTCACTAATCTTCGTCCGGCCGGCCATTTTCAGCAGTTCATCCTTGTCTACGAGCTTTATCTTACGGGGATTCTTATCCAATAGTTCTTTTGCCCCGTTTATGTTTTCCGCATCTGTGACAAGTATTACAGGCTCTAATATATTGATCACATCAAGAGCTCTTGCTACAGGTTGTCTTACATCAATAAAACTGTAAAATCCTCCGGCATAGACTGCACCGAACATAATGCACAAAGCGTCGACTGACTTTTCCATATAAAAACCAACAGGAGAGCCCGCCTTCAACGGTTCGCATAAAGAACCCGCAAGAAAAAGCGTTGCTATCCTTTTAGAAATATCCGTAAGATCTTTAAAACTTATACTTTTATCCGTATCCTTAAATGCCGTTTTCCCGGGGAATCGGTGTGCCGTGGACTCCAACATTTCAAGTACATTTATCATTTAACGTCTTTCTCCTTCAATACCTTTATCAGTTCCCCTGTGTAAGCTCTTCGTCCTGCTGCAGACATATGATTCATGTCCTCAAAGAATTCAGCGTTGCTGCTGTCAAAATCCACATCATCCGCAAGTATGTAAGGTGCTTCTTCATCCTCAAGAATATCTATATACATTGTACGATACAGTTTAAAGTTCTCATCTTCCTGCAGCCGGTGATAGCAGGGGCTTTCCAAAAAAACAAATCTCTGTCCGTCTCTTCGACACTTTGCAATAATATCCCTTACTGCCTGTGCCTGGGCGTCAATAAGTTCGGCATCTGAAATATCAAACTGTACACTTTCAAGTTTTTCAAGTCCCGGTGACCCGGTTTCATCGGTCTTGGCTCCTTTATAATACCTGGTCGAATAAAACGGTTCCGTAACAGGAAAAGTCAATAAATCATCCATCCCCGAAGTAATAAAGTATTCATACATCATCGAAAAGTCAGTGTTTCCCGATCCGCTCATACTCTCCCAGAGTCTCTTTTTTCCATCCCACGACAGATCCCATATGACTCTTGAATCCGAAAGTGCAACCTCCTGTGTTATCATCATGGGCCCAAGTTCAAATACGATAAGTCCATAATCATTTTCCGAACGGCGCCTTATCTCATCATACTGAATCGCGGTAGCAACAAGCTGGTTTCCTCCATAGGAGACATCGTACACTCTTCCGTCATATGCCTCATCCATCATTGGCATATCCACATTGGCACGGAAGGTAGAAGATCCGATAAATAAAACATCAAGATCCCCTGTATTTATTGCATCGCGAATACCACGGTTTTTGATCGGCATGTTGCAGGAGTACACATTCTTAAAAGCAATTGCTCCGGCTGATATTATAATTGCTATGAATAATGAAATAATAATCTTTTTCATAATTAAAATGACTGATACATAAAATTGGATTTCCCGGGAACCGAGAAAAGGACTATGGCTATTATCATAAGCACAGCATATATATACCTGTGCCCGGTAAAAGCATTTTCATTCTTTTCTTTTGAGAGTTCTATTATAAACTGGATAATTACAAGCAACGCTATTATTATCAGTGAAGCAGCAGCCTGGTTACCGTTTCCGAAAGGTGTCATAGCTGCGGCTATCTGGGCACCGTTAATACTTGTATTTGTAAATATACCCTTAAAGATGGTTACAGTATCCGAAAAGCTCTCCGATCTGTATATGATCTCACCAAAGCTCAGTATGATAAGAGTTCTCACAACCTGAAAAATCTTTATGAAAGTATTGTCAGGGTTCCAATGAATAAGTTCATTGAATTTCTTGACATATGATGTTGTACAAAAAGATATCAGCATAACGATCGCAAAATATATACCCCATCCAAGATATGAAAATCTTGCGCCGTGCCACACACCGGTTATAATCCATACTATTATCGTAGGAAATACAAGTCGTAATGTACCTTTTTTTGCTTTCGGAAATATCTTGCCCAAAA
>DGUG01000151.1:9097-10455 GCA_002394535.1 Lachnospiraceae bacterium UBA4316 | reverse complement strand
GATCGTGAGTAACATATATAAATGTGATACCGAGTTCGTTCTTGAGCCGGATCAGTTCATACTGCATTTCCTGGCGCAGTTTAAGATCAAGAGCACCAAGGGGCTCATCAAGAAGAAGTACTTTGGGCTCGTTAACAATAGCACGCGCGATAGCGATACGCTGCTGCTGACCGCCTGATAACGAGTCAGGATAACGGTTTTCGTAGCCGGGAAGGTTAACCAGATCAAGGGCATACTTAATCTTGTCATTTATATATGAATCGCTTTTTTTCTTGAGTCTTAAGCCGAAGGCAATATTTTCCGCAACGGTCATATGAGTGAACAAAGCATACTTCTGGAATACAGTATTTAACTGTCTTTCATTGGGAGGAAGCTTTGTAATATCCACTCCGTCAAAATAGACACTTCCTATATCGGGAGTCTCAAAGCCGCCGATTATACGGAGTATAGTAGTCTTACCGCATCCGGAGGGCCCCAGGAGAGTTACAAACTCGTTTTCCCTTATATACAGATCAAGTTCATCGAGTACAAGATTACTTCCGAAGGATTTCGAAATATTTTTCAGTTCAATCAGTTTCTTGCTCAAACAAATTGCCTCCGTATACAAATGTATAACAGTGCAAATTATACAGTAATAGTTTTGCAAACACAATATGTAGCGGTTGACTTTTTTTATCTTCGGGCGGAAAATCATTGTGTGTGTTCGGAATGGATTTATAGGGGTATATAATGCCGGAAAAGAAAGAAAAATATGTGGCCTACGTTTCCACCTATACAAGAAACGCTGAAATAGGTATATACATATATGATGTTGACGTGGAAAACGGAAGATTTACCGCGAAGGATAAGGTAAAGATAACCAATTCCTCTTATCTTACGTTGTCCCATAACGGTAAGTATATGTATGCCATAACCGATTTCGGCGTTGAGAGCTATAAAATAAAGACAGACGGAAGCCTGGTAAATATAGGAAGTGCTTCGATAAACGGTATGAGGGGATGTTACCTTTCAACAGACTACGAAGACAAGTATCTGTTTGTTGCCGGATATCATGATGCAAAGGTCACGGTTCTTAGGATAGGTGATGACGGAGCTGCCGGGGAAATAACGGATGAGATGTTTTCAGCCGGCCTCGGAAGCATTGTAGAGCGCTCTTTCCTTCCCCATGTAACATGTGTCAAGATGACCAGGGATAACAAATATCTGTGCGTGTGTGACAGCGGTATGGATCAGGTTAAAATTTATTCTTTTGATTCCGTTACCGGCAAACTGAAACTCAAGGATATGATTCACTGCGTTCAGGACAGTGCGCCCAGATATATTAAATTCCACAGAAACGGGAAATTTGCTTATGTTTC
>DGUG01000151.1:0-8993 GCA_002394535.1 Lachnospiraceae bacterium UBA4316 | reverse complement strand
GACTTTGAACTCATCGGCTCATATTCCACATTAAACGAAGACTATAAAACATCGGGAAGCATGACCTGTGCAATGAAGTTTTCGTTTGATCATAAATACATGATGTCGTCCGTTGCGGGAAGTAACGCTGTTACTGTGTTCAAAGTAAACGATAAAACAGGTGAGCTTGAAAAACTTCTCCATCTTCCTATATCGGGGGATTATCCAAAGGATGTTGCTTTCTTCCCGGATTCGAGGCATATAGTGAGCCTTAACCATGAGTCCAACACAATGAGTTTCTTCAGGCTGGATCTCAAGAAGAATATAATTGTACTGAACGGACCCTTTATAAAGGTTCCCAGCGGAAACTGTATTATAATAAAGAAGTTGTAGCATTATGAAGCCATTAACCTATTACATTGACAAGTCCATAACTTATTTATATGTAGCCGCCCTTGTGGGAGGCGTTTTGTCATGCACGACTTATGATACGAAAGCTGCCGATGAGAACAAGAGGGTAGTTAACATCAGAAGCGTTGCTGCCGTAGGAAGTACGGATTACATGAGCGCCGATGATTTTCTGCTTGACAATGAGAAGGTTGCAGACAAAGAAGATATTACCGAATATCTTAATAAGCTTAAGAACAACGGTATAGGAGAAGGTCAGGTCGAAGAGACAGAAGAAGCTGAGGAAGTAACGGATGTACCAGAGGATGGCGTAAAAGAAGATTATCCCGGGCCTGATAGTGCGGATGAAAATATCGAAGAGGATGACCGGATTGAGATAGATCCCGATGACTGGCATCTGATGCTTGTAAACAAGCAAAATCCCGTACCGGATGATTTTGAACCGAATCTTGCAAATATAAACGGATCAATGAAGGCGGATGCAAGGATCATTGCAGACATTAAGAGAATGATGGATGCGGCTTCGGCTGACGGAGTGGATCTTATGATAGTAAGTGCATACCGCTCATATGACAGACAGACAACGTTGTTCAACAATAAGCTTAACAAGCTTATGAAGCAGGGAATGTCCTACCTTGAGGCATATAAGGTAGGCTCGATGAGTGTTACTGTTCCCGGAACAAGCGAACATCATCTCGGTCTCGCCCTCGATATTCTGACGGGATCATATACTTCAATGGATGACGGGTTCGGAGAGACCAAAGCAGGAAAATGGCTTGCTGAAAATGCACCGGATTATGGCTTTATACTCCGCTATCCCCAGGGCAAGGAAGAGATAACGGGTATTATCTACGAACCATGGCATTTCAGATATGTCGGAGAGAAGTATTCAAAAGATATAACCGAAAAGGGAGTGTGTCTTGAGGAATACTTAAAGGGCGAATACTGATGTACAAACTGCTGACAACAGAAGAAAGAGCAAAAAGAGCGGAGTTTACAACGGTCCACGGAACGGTGCAGACTCCTGTTTTTATGAATGTAGGTACCGCAGCTGCTATTAAAGGTGCGGTTTCAACCGAAGATCTCAAGGAGCTGGGCTGCCAGATCCAGCTGTCAAATACATATCACCTTCATGTCCGCCCGGGAGATGAGGTCGTAAAACGTCTCGGAGGGCTTCATAAGTTCATGGTCTGGGACAGACCCATACTTACCGATTCCGGTGGTTTTCAGGTATTTTCTCTTGCATCTCTTCGTAAGATAAAAGAAGAAGGCGTGTATTTCAATTCGCACGTTGACGGGCGCAAGATCTTCATGGGTCCGGAGCAGTCAATGCAGATACAGTCCAATCTGGCAAGTACGATTGCTATGGCCTTTGACGAGTGTCCTTCTTCCCTTGCCGACAGAGATTACGTTCAGCAGTCCGTAGATCGGACAACGCGCTGGCTGATCAGGTGTAAGGACGAGATGGATCGTCTTAACAGACTTGAGGAGACGATAAATAAAGAGCAGATGCTCTTTGGGATCAATCAGGGAGCTATCTTTCCGGATATCCGCATAGAACACGCAAAGCGCATATCAGAGCTCGACCTTCCGGGATATTCGATAGGAGGTCTTGCTGTAGGTGAGCCGAACGAGGTAATGTACGATATACTCGACCGGGTCGTCCCGCATCTTCCGCAAAATAAGCCGACATATCTGATGGGAGTCGGAACCCCGAAGGATATTCTTGAGGGAGTGGAGCGCGGAGTTGATTTTTTTGACTGCGTATATCCTTCAAGAAACGGACGTCACGGACATCTGTACACAAACCACGGAACCGTAAGACTTCTTAACGCGCAGTATGAACTTGATGACAGCCCTATCGAAGAAGGCTGCGATTGTCCCGCGTGCAGGCATTATTCGAGAGCATATATCAGACATCTGTTAAAGGCCAAGGAAATGCTCGGGATGCGTCTGTGCGTGATGCACAATCTCTATTTTTACAATAAGATGATGGAAGAGATAAGGGATGCTATCGATAACGGCTGTTTTGCCACCTACAAGAAGGAAAAACTGGAAAAGATCTCTGAACAATAGATATATACAATGTGATTATATTTGTGCTAAAATAAATCGGATATGAACGAAGAGGCCGCTTCAAAGAAGAAAAAGATAATACTGATTATCGTTGCAGCGGTTATCCTGTTACTGGGGATAATACTGTTCTTTTTGTGGCGCTCAAAGATAACCGCGACAACGATGCGTATACTTCGCATCGAAGGCACAGTTACGCTCGAAGATGACGGCAAGGAAAAGACCATCACTAACAACTTAAGGCTAAACAGCGGAAATGCACTGACAACCGCACTAAAGAGCCTTGTTTCGATAGGACTTGATGATACCAAGATAGTAACGCTTGATGAAAACAGCCGTGCAGAATTCAACCAGAGCGGCAGGAAGATTGAACTGAACCTGACCGCAGGTTCACTTTTCTTCGAAGTCCAGAAACCCCTTGATAATGATGAATCATTTGACATAAGCACGAGCACGATGGTAGTCGGTATCCGCGGTACATCCGGATGGGTATCGGTCGACGGAGAGCATGAGAGCCTAATTATCACTGACGGTGTTGTTCACGTGATAGGTACCAACCCCGTAACCGGAGAGGTCAAGGAGATCGACGTTAAGGCCGGACAGAGGGTAAATGTATATCTGTATAATGACAGAAAGATCGACTCTATTATGTTCGAACTTATCGAGGTTACCGAACGTGACCTCCCCGAGTTCCTGCTCGAGCGCCTTCGCGAAAATCCTCAGCTTCTCGACAAGGTATGCCGCGAGACAGGCTGGGACAAGCCGTGGATACTCGGCGTGAGGGAAGAGGATGTTCCGAAGGTTGTAATGAATTCTGATGGTTCGGATGACTCCGGAGATGATGAGGATATACCGGAGATTGAGGATACGGATGCGCTCGTTCCCGATACGGGGGATGCGACAGATACCGATCCTGATGATCATGATAGAGACACAGTTCTGACACAGGAAGAACTTGACTGGGCACATTCACATGTGGCGATCGTTGATCCTGCCACAGGAGTATTCGCCCTTAAGGATATGACACTGTTCGATCCGGCATTTTACGCCGCAACGAATCCCGATGTAGTAGCAAAGTACGGAACAGATCCCGATGCCCTGCTGTGGCATTATCTGCAGCGCGGAAAAAGAGAGGGCAGGCCGCCTATAGCTCCGCCTACTCCTACACCTACACCGACTCCGGTATGGACTTCGTCGGTACAGGAAGAATCATCCGAGGAGCCGGAGGAAGAAGAGCCTGAGCCGACACCGACGGCAGTCCCGGCCCCGCCCCCGCCGGGAACCAATATTCCGATTAGCACAACTTATCCCAATCCATTTGGTAATAATCAGCCGTATTTTTCACTTAACGGAGGTGCTGTTCAGGGTGAGATAAGCAATGCCAATACGTTGTCAATACCAACAGGCGGTAATATTACGCTTCCGATAAACATAAACGGTTCATATACTTTAGGTGGTGCCGGTGCTACTCCTACTACTTATAATAATCAGGTATTTAACAGCCTTAATGATATCGATTGGGCACATAGCGGCAGTGGATATGGTACTGTTTCAGGTGGTGATCTTTCGGTAACAACAGCTAACGGGAATACAATGACAAGGTATCAGAATGCACCTACTGTTGCCAAGAATCCTAACGGTTATCAATACTCAGTAACGGATGCAAACGGAGATGAGACTTTTTATCCTGATGAAGCTACGGCCATAGCCAATGCACCTTAAATATATCGCGCCGTAAAATCATCTTGAAAGATATCGGCAGGTTGTGTATTATAGTACAAGCACATTGAGATATTTACGGAGGAACATAGATGAATTCGATATTACTTACAGAAGCTGCTGCAGGCGGAGGATACGGAAGCATACTGATGATGGTCGGATATATTGCGATATTCGGTCTTGCAATATATTTCCTTATGGTTAAACCCCAGAAGAAAGAACAGAAGAGAATGGAAGCCCTTTTATCCACCATGGCTCCCGGAGATTCGGTTCTGACAACAAGCGGTTTCTACGGGGTTGTTATAGATGTGACCGATGACACGGTTATTGTTGAGTTCGGAAACAACAAAAACTGCCGAATTCCCATGCAGAAAACTGCGATTACTCAGGTTGAAAAGCCCGAGGATGCTGCCGCTGCGGAATGACCGTTCTTTATCCGGTGATTTTCAAGGATGTCCGTAGCGGACATCCTTATTTATAAGATTAAGCAGCTCTAATTGAATAAAGGTGGAGGATTTAAAATGAAAAGTGATGCGGTAAAAAAGGGCAGTGCTCAGGCACCTCACAGATCCCTGTTTCATGCTCTCGGGTTTACCGAGGAAGAGATGGACAGACCGCTTGTCGGTATTGTAAGTTCTTATAATGAAATTGTTCCGGGACATATGAACATCGATAAGATCGTTAACGCGGTCAAAATGGGTGTTGCCATGGCGGGAGGAACGCCGGTTGTATTTCCTGCGATCGCTGTCTGCGACGGAATCGCCATGGGCCACATCGGAATGAAGTATTCTCTTGTAACAAGGGATCTGATAGCGGATTCTACGGAGTGTATGGCTCTTGCCCATCAGTTTGATGCCCTTGTAATGGTTCCCAATTGTGATAAAAATGTTCCTGGTCTTCTTATGGCTGCGGCAAGGATAAATGTTCCTACCGTATTTGTATCCGGAGGTCCCATGCTTGCGGGACACGTTATGGGCAAGAAGAGAAGCTTATCTTCAATGTTTGAAGCGGTTGGAGCTCAGGCCGCAGGCAAAATGACGGATGAGGAAGTATGCGAATTCGAGAGGAAGGTATGCCCGACCTGCGGCTCCTGCTCCGGAATGTATACCGCCAATTCCATGAACTGTCTTACTGAGGCTCTCGGAATGGGTCTTGCCGGTAACGGTACTATCCCTGCTGTATATTCGGAAAGACTTGCGCTTGCGAAGCATGCCGGAATGGCTGTAATGGAATTATACAAAAAGAACATCTGCCCGAGAAACATTATTACAAAAGAGTCGATCATGAACGCGCTCACGGTTGATATGGCACTTGGCTGCTCTACCAATTCAATGCTTCATATTCCTGCGATCGCACATGAGATCGGATTTGATTTTGATATTAAAATGGCAAATGAGATATCGGAAAAAACCCCGAATCTGTGTCATCTTGCACCTGCAGGTCCTACATATATGGAAGATCTTAACGAGGCAGGCGGTGTACACGCTGTTATGAAACAGCTTGCCGACGCGGGACTTCTTAATACGGATTGTATGACTGTTACGGGAAAGACACTGGGAGAAAATCTCTCAGGATGCGTCAACCGTAATCCCGAAGTCATAAGACCTATGGACAATCCCTATTCGGTAACAGGCGGCCTTGCGGTATTGTCCGGTAACATTGCCCCCGACGGCTCTGTTGTAAAAAGAAGCGCTGTTGCCGAAAGTATGCTCAGGCATGAAGGGCCTGCAAGAGTATTTGACTGTGAGGAAGACGCTATTGCAGCGATCAAGGGAGGCAAGATCGTTCCCGGTGATGTTGTTGTTATCAGATACGAAGGTCCTAAGGGCGGACCGGGAATGAGAGAAATGCTTAATCCTACATCCGCGATTGCAGGAATGGGTCTTGGCGAGAGCGTTGCCCTTATTACAGACGGAAGGTTTTCCGGCGCAAGCCGTGGTGCATCCATCGGCCATGTATCACCGGAAGCAGCGGTGGGAGGCCCTATTGCACTCATAGAAGAAGGAGACATTATTTCGATAGATATTCCTAATGTCTCACTTAATGTCAAAGTATCCGATGAAGAGCTGGCCGAGCGGCGCGCAAAATGGCAGCCTCGCGAGCCCAAGGTTAAGAGCGGATACCTTGCAAGGTATGAAAAGCTTGTGACAAGCGGAGATAAAGGTGCAGTTTTGCGTTCTGATTTTTAACAGAAAATATAAGCATCTAAAGGGAGAAAATCATGGAGTTAACCGGTTCTCAGATTGTTATGGAATGTCTCTTGGAGCAGGGGGTAGATACGGTATTCGGCTATCCCGGCGGGACTATTCTAAATATTTATGATGAGTTATATAAGTACAGTGATAAGATAAAGCACATTCTGACAAGCCACGAGCAGGGTGCTGCACATGCGGCGGACGGATATGCAAGGGCAACGGGCAAGGTCGGCGTATGTATGGCGACCAGCGGCCCCGGGGCTACAAACCTTGTTACGGGAATTGCAACCGCATATATGGATTCCGTGCCGCTTGTTGCGATTACGGCAAATGTTAACCTGCCCCTTCTCGGAAAAGATACGTTCCAGGAGGTTGATATTGCGGGTGTAACAATGCCCATCACAAAGCACGGCTACATAGTTAAGGATGTGACAAAGCTTGCAGCTACGCTTCGCAAGGCTTTTGCCATAGCAAAAAGCGGTCGTCCCGGACCGGTACTTGTGGATATCACAAAGGATGTTACGGCAGCAAAATGCAAGTTTACGAAAGAGGAGCCGAAGCCCATTGAAATTCCCAAACGATATACTGAAAAAGATATCGAAACGGCTCTAAAGCTTATAGAAAAATCAAAGAAGCCGTATATTTATGCCGGAGGCGGAGTTGTTATTTCCGGAGCTGCCGCTGAACTATCCGAATTTGCTCATAAGATTGACGCACCTGTTTGTGATACGCTTATGGGTAAAGGCGGATTTGACGGAAACGACAAGCTTTACACCGGTATGATCGGTATGCACGGCACAAAAGCATCCAATCTGGGCGTTAGCGAATGTGACCTTCTCATAGCACTTGGCGCAAGATTTTCTGACCGTGTTATAGGAAATGCCGGAAAGTTTGCATCCAAGGCAAAGGTTTTGCATATAGATATCGATCCTGCCGAGATTAACAAAAATATTAAAACCACTGCAAGTATCATCGGGGATGTAAAAGAGATTCTTACGATACTTAATTCTAAGCTCACGAAGCGCTCCAACCCGGAGTGGATCGAACATATAGAAGAATTAAAGGAAAAATATCCGCTGAAATATGATACTTCGAAGCTTACATGCCCATACGTTATCGAGCAGTTATATGAGGTAACGAATGGGGATGCCATAATAACGACGGATGTGGGACAGCACCAGATGTGGGCGGCACAGTATTACAAATTCAAAGAGCCCCGCACATTTTTATCCTCCGGTGGATTAGGAACTATGGGATACGGACTCGGTGCCAGCATAGGTGCCAAAGTAGGCCGCCCCGACAAGATTGTCTGCAATATCGGTGGTGACGGATGCTTCAGAATGAACATGAACGAACTTGCAACCGCAAGCCGTTTCAATATCCCGATCATCCAGATCATAATAAACAATTCGGTTCTCGGAATGGTCAGACAATGGCAGACACTGTTTTATGAAAAGAGATATTCAAACACGGTCCTTACCGACAAGGTGGATTACTGTAAGGTAGCAGAGGGACTGGGCTGCGAAGCTATAAGAGTCACGAAAAAGGAAGAAGTTAAGGATGCTCTTAATCGTGCGATTGAAATGAAAGCACCCGTTGTGATAGAATGTGTCATTGACAGTGACGATAAAGTGTTCCCTATGGTTTCACCGGGAGCGGCAATATCCGAAGTGTTTGATGAATCAGATTTAGGCTGACAGGAGGAGAAAGAGTTGGAAAGAGTGTATAACTTTTCGGCAGGTCCGGCAGTCCTGCCCGAGGTAGTACTAAAAGAAGCCGCAGATGAGATGCTTAATTACAAAGGCAGCGGACAGTCTGTTATGGAAATGTCCCACAGATCGAAGGTGTTTGATGACATCATTAAAGAGGCCGAGGCAGACCTTCGCGATATCTTAAGTATACCGGATAACTACAAGGTACTGTTTCTTCAGGGCGGAGCTTCACAGTTCTTTGCGGAAGTTCCCATGAACCTTATGAAGAACAAAAAGGCAGGATATATCATCACGGGACAGTGGGCCAAGAAAGCATTTGCGGAAGCTAAAATATACGGTGAAGCCGTTGAACTTGCATCATCGGCGGACAAGACATTTTCGTACATTCCCGATTGCTCGGATCTTCCCATAACCGATGATATGGATTATGTATATATCTGTGAAAACAATACGATCTACGGAACGAAGTACAAGACTCTCCCGAATACAAAGGGCAAAACACTTGTTGCTGACGTAAGTTCATGTTTTCTTTCCGAACCCATGGATGTTACAAAGTATGGCGTTGTCTATGGCGGTGTTCAGAAGAACATTGGTCCGGCCGGATGCGTTATTGCCATCATCAGAGAAGATCTTATAACGGATGATGTACTTCCGGGGACCCCCACACTGCTTAAGTGGAAGACTCAGGCTGATGCGCTGTCTCTTTACAACACACCTCCCTGTTATACCATATACATATGCGGCAAGGTATTTAAGTGGATCAAGAAAATAGGCGGTCTTGAGGCAATGAAAGAGCGCAATGAGAAGAAGGCAAAGGTATTCTATGATTTTCTTGACTCTTCAAAAATGTTTAAGGGTACGGTTGAGCCTGCTTCAAGGTCCCTTATGAATGCACCCTTCGTGACGG
>DGUG01000079.1 GCA_002394535.1 Lachnospiraceae bacterium UBA4316 | reverse complement strand
GCCGCATAACTATGCCGTAAGCTTTTCCAATCCCGACTATATAGTTTCGGAATTTGAAAAAGCAGGGATCTGTGACGGACAAACGGCGCAGTATTTGTGCTTTTTGTATGCCGAGATACGCGGCCTGATCCCCTATGCCTTTGAGGGGAAAAAAGAGATATTTACCATATACGCGGAACTGTTTGTGGAAGTGTACACGTCCTTCAGGCTTGCGGCACTTGACGGCACCTGTCCCGAAGGTGAATCCATAAGAGATATTATATACTGGTTTGAGAGGGATAACTGCGATATCATCCTGCCGGCAAATGTATCGGATAAGGTAGACGCGTCGAATGATTTTCTGCGCAGGATAGTTTGCGATGAAGACCTTACGGATGACAGATTCCTGTACCTTTCGGGAGAGTATGTTACTGATAATGAGATAAGGTGTGCGCATTTTATTAATTCCCTTTCCGAAGAGCAGATACAGTCAATGGCGGACACGTTTACCGAAGGATACCGTATCGGCTTTGTTAAGGCGGGAAAGCCGTTAGATAAAAAAACAAGCGCCAATATAAGATACAGTCTGGGATTTGAGAGAGTAGTAAGAGCTGCTGTCGAAAATTTCAAAAAGATGGGGCTTGATTCCGTAATATACAGGGCCGCTTCGCTGTCCCTTACAGGAGCGGGAGTGAACAAGATAGGATTTTACGGTGCAATCCCGAACAGGCAGTATGACTACGACCACAAGGACGATGCTGCCATTTACATGGATGCGGATTTTGTTACGAGAAAACTTGAGGTGCTTGAGGCCGCCTACAAGGAGCGGATAGAACTTGCAAACGGACATGCGGGTCCTGCGGTTATGGAGGTGTTCGGTGAGAAACCTTTTACACCTGTTGTGAAAGAGCACACAATAAAGCACACCGATAAAACGCAGAAGCTGTCGGTTGAATATACGGCAAAGGCATCCGAGATCATAAACAGATACATTATCGGCGAAGAGAGAAGCTTTACGATAATCGCATATCCTGTTCCGGAGATCGGAGATGATTACGAAAAGATATTTGCGGACACGGTAAAGCTTAATACCCTTCCCTACCACAAGTACGAGAAGATCCAGCAGATAATGATAGATACCCTTGATGGGGCGGATCATGTTGAGATAAAAGGCAGGGGGAAAAATGAGACCGACCTTAAGGTTGCACTGCACCCGATGGATGATCCCAATCATCAGACAAAGTTTGAGAATTGTGTTGCCGATGTCAACATTCCGGTGGGAGAAGTGTTCACCTCCCCGCAGCTTAAAGGCACAAACGGAGTGCTCAACGTATCGAAGGTGTATCTGAACGGGCTTTTGTACAAAAACCTCAAGGTAACCTTTACGGACGGTATGATAAGCGATTATTCCTGCGATAACTATGAGAATGAGGAAGACAACCGGAAGTTCATCAAAGAAAACCTCCTGCATAAGCATGAGACCCTTCCACTCGGAGAGTTTGCAATAGGAACGAACACAACGGCATACAAAATGGCCAGGGATTATGATATAGAAGGGCTCCTCCCGATACTGATCGGGGAGAAAACAGGGCCGCATTTTGCAGTGGGTGATACATGCTACAGCCATGAGGAAGATGTCAAAGTGTATAACCCGGACGGCAAGGAGATCATAGCCCGTGAAAACGAAGTATCCCAAAAGAGAAAATCAGATGCCGGGGCTGCATATTTCCAGTGTCATACAGATATCACCATACCATACGATGAATTGCTGTATATCCGCGGGGTTAGAGATGACGGATATGACACGATAATAGAAGACGGCAGGTTTACGCTCCCCGGGTGCGAGGCATTAAATGAGCCGCTGGATGAGATGCGGGACTGATGCATATCACTATACAAAAATTATCGTAAATATGATACATTTATTGATACATGAGAGCGGATCATAAATGATATGCTTTCAATAAAAAGTACGGAGGTTAATTATGGCAACGGTAGGAATAGTTATGGGCTCCGATTCCGATATGTCCGTTATGAGCAAAGCAGCGGATATTCTGGAGCGGTTCGGAATCGATTACGAGATGAGGATCATATCGGCACACAGGGAGCCGGATGTTTTCTTTGAATATGCAAAGAGCGCAAAGGACAAAGGAATGAAAGTCATTATCGCAGGTGCCGGAATGGCGGCACATCTTCCTGGAATGTTTGCGGCGATCTTTCCCCTTCCTGTCATAGGTGTTCCGATGCATACCACATCTCTCGGAGGAAGAGACAGCCTTTACTCTATTGTCCAGATGCCTTCGGGCATTCCGGTGGCAACCGTTGCGATAGGCGGCGGAGCAAATGCCGGACTTCTTGCGGCACGGATGCTTGCCATCTCGGATGATAAGCTTCTTGCAAAGCTGGAAGAGTATTCTTGCGAAATGGAAGAGGGCGTTGCGAAGAAGGACGCCAGGCTTTCGGAAGTCGGATATAAAAACTACGATAAATGATCAGCAAATAAGGAGACTTTTATGGATTACAAATCAGCCGGAGTTGATATCGAAGCAGGGTACAAAAGTGTTGAACTGATCAAGGGCTTTGTGGGAGCCACAAACCGTCCCGAGGTAATCGGAGGGTTGGGCGGATTTGCCGGAGCCTTTTCCATGGACAAATACAAGAGTATGGAAGAGCCTGTACTCGTATCCGGAACCGACGGATGCGGCACTAAGGTTAAGCTTGCGTTCCTGATGGATAAGCACGATACCATCGGCATCGATGCGGTTGCCATGTGCGTTAACGATATAGTCTGCGGCGGAGCCGAGCCCCTGTTTTTCCTTGACTATATTGCCTGCGGCAAGAACTATCCCGAGAAGATCGCCCAGATTGTTAAGGGTGTTGCGGAAGGCTGCAAGCAGTCGGGCTGTGCCCTTGTGGGAGGTGAGACTGCCGAACATCCGGGACTTATGCCGGAGGATGAATATGACCTTGCCGGTTTTGCGGTAGGCATAGTTGACAGGAAGAAGATAATAGACGGAAGTACACTTGCCGAAGGAGATGTTCTCATAGGTCTTGCTTCAAGCGGAGTTCATTCCAACGGTTTCTCTCTTGTCCGTAAAGTGTTTGAAATGACACCTGAGAGCCTTGATACATATTATGACGAGCTCGGTGCAAAGCTTGGAGACGTTCTGCTAACCCCTACGAGAATATATGTTAAGGCGCTGCAGAATGCCATGAAGGACGGGATTACACTCAAGGCATGCAGCCATATAACCGGCGGAGGATTCTATGAGAACGTTCCGAGAATGCTAAGAGACGGAACACATGCCGTCATAGAGAAAAAATCATACGATATACCCCCCATCTTCACACTTATGCGTGACAAAGCCGGTCTTGATGAGAAGATGATGTACAATACATTCAACATGGGAATCGGCATGGTCGTTGCCGTGCCGGCAGATGAGGCGGACAAGGCGATCGCAAGCTTTACGGCAGCAGGCGATAAGGCATATGTTATCGGCAAGATCACCGCAGGAGAAAAAGGGGTGACCTTATGTTAAAGCTTGCCGTACTTGTAAGCGGAGGCGGAACGAACCTTCAGGCAATCATTGATGCAATAGAAAATCACAAGCTTACAGGTGTATCGATTGAAGTTGTGGTATCAAACAAGAATAATGCATATGCACTTACAAGGGCAGCGGATCACGGGATCACCGGAATCTGCATCAGACCGAAGGACTATGCCGATAAGGATGCATACGGGCGGTACCTTGCTGAATTTTTAAAGGATCATGAGATAGATCTTGTTGTACTTGCGGGATTTCTCGTAGTGCTTCCCGAGTGTTTCATAAATGAATTTGAGAACAGGATAATCAACATCCATCCGTCGCTTATTCCGTCATTTTGCGGAGACGGATTCTACGGCCTCAAAGTTCACGAGGCAGCATTGGCACGGGGAGTGAAGGTAACCGGAGCAACGGTGCATTACGTTGACAAGGGATGTGACACCGGACCGATAATAATGCAGAAGGCGGTGTACGTTGAGCCGGGTGACACACCGGAAACATTACAAAAGAGAGTAATGGAGCAGGCGGAGTGGGTGATATTGCCGCAGGCTATTCAAACTATTGCTAATAATTTAAGCGCAGAATTATGATAAGGAGCAAGAGTTGTTTGCAGCAAAAAGCTTTGGAGCACGTCGTTACTTGACGAGGTATGTCGCGATCTATGATCGAGACAGCCTGAGCGGCGCTTGAGCGGACCACACAACACCGACTTCGTCGGCGTCGCCACGTCTCGATTGTTGTACAATCGAGACATCTGACGTGCGGAAAGATGAGCGAAAGCGTCTTTTTGTGCAAATAAGTCTTGCTCCGTAGGATAGGAGGTCAGTTTATGAATATTTTGATTGTTGGTGGCGGCGGCAGAGAGCACGCGATAGCTACAGCCGTGGCAAAATCCAAACAGGTTGATAAGATATACTGCGCACCCGGAAATGCAGGTATCGCGAAGATTGCCGAATGCGTTCCCATAGGTGTAATGGAATTTGATAAGCTGGCTGATTTTGC
>DGUG01000155.1 GCA_002394535.1 Lachnospiraceae bacterium UBA4316 | reverse complement strand
CTGATGATGTGCCGATTGTACCGTATCCAAGCAGATAATCGCCGATAATAGCAAGTACCATTGCATAACACCCAAACAATATTCTTTGTTTTGACTTCATCACTTACCTCCCTAAAAACATATCTGTTCCTCCATCTTACTTTTGAGCAATTCTCCGGCATCAGCACAGATACTCTTTCTCGGTTAGTCTCAACTAACATCATATAATAACACTCGTTTGCATCTCTGTCTATAATGCGAACGAAAAAACGGGCAGCTTGTTTTAATCTATTATATTTTGCGTCTTCGGTTTCGAAACAGTCCCCTGTCCGGGACCGATATTCATGGATAGTGCATGCATAGGGCAGGCATTGATACAATCTCTGCAACGGATACATTCATTACTGTTGGGCGTCTTTCTCGGATCAACCCTCATCTTGCAGGCCTTGGCGCATATACCGCAATCCACGCATTTCTCTTCATCCACACGCATGCGGATCAGGCTTACTTTCTGAAAAAGTCCGTAAAAAGCTCCCAGTGGACAAATGTATTTACAAAACGGTCTGTAGATAAATACCGATGAGGCGATACAAAAAATCAACAGCAGAAACTTCCAGCGAAACAGCCAGCCCAAAGCTCCTCTCATCGTGCTGTTCAGAAGTACAAGCGGGATTCCGCCTTCAAGTGTACCTACAGGGCATATATATTTACAGAAAAACGGTTCCCCCGCCCCATACCCGGTTCTGTAAAAAAACGGCAGCAGAAATACCATTACAAGCAATATCACGTATTTCAAGTAGCGAAGCCCTTTGTCTGCCTTTTCCGGCACGGTAAGCTTAGGTGTCGGAATCATATATAACAACTCCTGGATCAAACCGAAAAGGCACAGCCATGCACACACAAAACGGCCCAGGAACAGCCCTATAACAGACAGATAGCCTATTACATACGCTCCTATGCCTCTTGTTCTGTTGTCAAATATAGCCTGCATGGACCCTATCGGACAGGATCCAAGCGCTCCCGGGCACGAATAGCAGTTCATCCCGGGAACACATATCTTTTTTAGTTTTCCCCGGTATATGGCCGGATTTCCCGGCATAAAGCCTTTAATATATGAATTTGTCAGTATTCCCCAGCCGAACTGAACCGCCTTGCGAAACCCGGCAGCCTTCCGTGCTTTCTTGTTCCGATAGGTTTTATCCAAGGCCGATACACTCCATACATATATTGATGGCTTTGTTCAGCACTATCGCCACCTCTCCGCGATATACTCCAAGCGCGCACAGCGCTATGGCAAGAGGAATCAATATGATCGTCACTTTAAGAGGAACTTCTCTTTTCACTTAATAACTCCTTTACCGCACTAACCTTTCAGCAATGCTCTTAGTTCATCCTCATCCAGTCCCGGAAGTGTTTTTAGGACATGCATCAATATCCTGTTCAAAGACTCCTGCGGACTTCTTTTGTATGCCGATCTGCACAGCTTATCACCCCAGTACTTCTCAGCAATATCATATCTGCAGTTGCCCCAGCCGTATTCGTCACCGTTTTTCCGTTTGCTGTACTCATAGTTTATGGGAACGACGTAGGTCTCCATCTGAAGTCTGCTTATAACCGTCTCAAATCCTTTGTTTCCGCCCTTATTATAATTGAGGCTATCCTTGATATCTTTTGTCAGCGTTGCACCGACGCCGGTAATATAGTCCACAACGCCTTTATCCTTATATGATGCAAGACCGTCATCAAATCTGGCGTCAAAATCATATCCCTCCCGTCGATAATTACAGAAGTCCGGCCACAGCTGCAGACTTATAAAGCCTGCCTTTTTTTCAAAGAACTTTCCATAGACAAGTTCTCTGTTTTGAAGAACCTGTCCTTTCCAGTCCCATGCATCCCAGTGAATCTTGCCGCTCCACCGCCCCTGATACCATGCATCATATGAAATATTGTCTTCAAGAGAAAATCCCTCTATCCTGCATGCAAAAAACGGCAGAAAGCCTATCTCATTTACAACTGCAACAAGATCCTCCCTTGTTCTGATCTCATCTGTCATTTCGGTTATCGTCCACCCCGCTGGCCCTATTTTAACCCAAAGAGATTATACACCAAAATAAAGGCCGTGCAAAATGCACGGCCCTATTTTCTTCCGTATTTACGACCATGTTTGGTGCATATACTCCCCGTCTTAATTCCGGCAAGAGTGGGCGCACAGTGTTCAACCAATGCTTCTCTAATCATTTTGCAATGCGTGCGTTAACATATGCTAACTTATGTATCCGTAAATACTTTCCCTTTTCTTCATTGTTTCTATTCATGTATCAGATCGGTCATACTCTTAAGTCCAAGTGCTATAGTGGAGCCGTTATGGAGCATTGCTGAAGTTGCCGGAGTTATCAGTCCGGCTATACCCATTAAGATAAGCGCAGTATTAAACCCGACTATTGTCCTGTAATTAAATCCGATCCGCTTCATAAGCAGAGTACTGATTTTTCTTAAAGTAACTATGTTGTAAAGATCGGACGAGCTGATGGTGATATCCGCTATCTGCCTTGCGATTTCGGCTCCCTCGCTTATCGCTATACCTGCATCAGATACGGAAAGTGCAGGAGAATCGTTGATACCATCTCCTACCATGATCACACGTCTTCCTTCTGCTTTTGCCTTTTCGATATACTTTGCCTTATCCTCCGGAAGAACCTCAGCGTAATACTCACTTATGCCTGCATCGGAAGCTATCCTGGCCGCAGTTCTCTCACTGTCGCCTGTCATCATCACAATATGAGAAAATCCCTGGCCGCGAAGTTCATTAACGACATCCGTAACCTCATCTCTCATAGGGTCTTCGATCAAAATGCATGCAGACAATACTCCGTCCTTGGCAAAATAGAGATGTGAATACTCGTCCGGGAGGGATTCGAATTGCTCACGCCTATCCTCAGGCACAGACACATTCTCATCCTCAAACACAAAGTGGTAACTTCCTATTACCGCCCTTACATTATCAATAGTCGACACTATTCCGTGAGCTACGATATACTCCACCTTTGTGTGAAGTTCATCGTGAAGCAGGCCCTTGGCATTGGCCGCATCCACTACCGCGCCCGCAACAGAATGTGGAAAATGTTCCTCAAGGCATGCCGCCTGTCTTAGCAGCTCATCTTCCGATTCACCGTTAAAAGAAACGACTGATACAACGGTTGGCGCAGCCTTTGTTAGAGTTCCCGTTTTGTCGAACACTATCGTATCCGCCTCTGCAATCGCTTCCAGGAATTTACCGCCCTTAACGGTAATATCGTATCCTGAGGCCTCCTTTATCGCAGACAGTACCGATATCGGCATCGACATCTTAAGTGCACATGAATAATCAACCATAAGAACCGATACCGCTTTGTTAATATCCCTTCCGATAAGATACGTGAGCGCGGACGCAAGGAAAGTATACGGCACAAGCTTATCTGCAAGCCTCTCTGCTTTACCCTCCAGTGAAGACTTGAGCTTTTCGGACTCCTCTATCATCCTGACGATCTTGTCAAACCGCCCGCATCCTTCCGTCTGCGTTACCTTGATCGTTATTTCTCCTTCCTCGACAACAGTTCCCGCAAATACGCTCATATTTTCACATTTACGTACAGCAGCGGATTCCCCTGTCATAGTGGCCTGATTGACCATCGCCTCTCCCGATACCACTTCGCCGTCGAAGGGGATCATGTTGCCCATTCTGACAACGACTTTGTCACCACAAACAACATCAGACGAATCCGTCAATACTTCGCCGGAATCCGTAACAAGCCATACCTTGTCGATATTAAGCGACATTCTGCGTGCCAGATCATCTACCGAACGTTTATGTGTCCACTCTTCCAGTGTATCACCTATTTTAAGCATGAACATGACACTTGAAGCTGTTTTGTAGTCTTTCGTAAGCACGGCTGCACTTATAGCAACGGCATCAAGCAATTCAACCTGCAAACGCCTGTTTCTGAGAGTTCTGATACCGCGCCATACATATTTGAACAGCTTTATAATGACCCACATCCTGCGAATATCTACAGGTATTATCAGTCTCTTACCGTAGTGAAGTATCACGGACGTAACAAGCCGGTCATAATACGCCGCCGACAGTTCTCTTCCCGAGCATTCAAACACACGCTCAGGCACCGATACCTTAGCAAACGAAAAATCATTAACGATTTCTATGACCCGCCCTCTGCCGCAATCATAATAGATTACAGCATCGGCTGTTCTCTCGTAGACCTTAACTTCTCCTATCTCATCAAAGCCGTTTAGGTAATACTCAAGCGTATCTGCCTCGCGGAAGGTCATCTTCTTCATCGGAAGATGTATTCTAAGTCTCCCCTTAATCTCATGTTTGATCTCAAATCTCATGATTTTGAATCATCCTCTTCACAAGATCCATTATCTTTATTTGCCCTGTCCTCGTTGATTGACTTTGCCTCCGCATATATATCAGTGCAGTTTTCCTGCAAAGTCGTAACCTGATCAAGCACTGCATCCTTTGCCCGAAGTACTCCGGCAGTACAGTGTGCATATGCTTTCTTGGCATCTTTGGATGAGAGAAGTTTTACACCCTCAAGTCCGAACAACGTTCCCAGTGCAAATAATCCAATCCCTTTAAACTTCATGTTAAAAACCTCCTATCCATATATCAAAATACTATCCTATAAAGGGCACTGCTATATGATATACAATGCACGAGAGTATAAGTGCCGCTCCCATATAAAATCCCGCTGTTTTAAGAGTCCACTTGAGTGAATGCGACTCTTTTAATGTTGTTGAAAGTGCCATAAGGCAAGGTACGCTGAACGTTATGGCAAACATAAACGCAAGTGCTTCCGCTCCGGAGATCGTCTGAGTCATTATTTGCGAAAGCGCCATTGTATCAACTCCTGCTGTGCTTGCGTTAAACGCAACATCCGCCACGTTGCTTTGTCCCGCAAATACCGCGTTAAGTGTTCCGAGTACAGCTTCCTTGGCAAATGCAGCACTTAAGAACGCCATAAACGTACGCCATCCCATTCCGAAAAACTTTGTTACCGGTTCAATGAATGTTCCGACTTTATACAGAAGGCTGCTCTCCACATTACCCGAAGAACTGTATGAAAACGCCCAGAAAACAAGTGATACAAGCGTTACAGTCTTGATCGCACGCTTAAACATGTCATAGCATTTGATCCACGCTTCTTTAATTATGTATTTCCAATGCGCTTTATGATAGGGAGGAAGTTCCATAATCATGCCTGCTCTCGACTCTTCCGGTACAAGTTTGTTTCCGAATACCTTCGATACGATAAACATCAATACAAAGATGTAGGCAACTATACCGATGCATACAAGCGCCGTTCCCCATATCGGGAAGAACATACCCGAAATAACGGGAATAACACTCCATATTGATGCGCAAGGTACTGCCCACACAACCATCATGGTCAGCATCTTCTGTCCCCAGTTATCCATTACCCTTGTTCCGCTCGCTCCTCCGATAGTACATCCCATACCCATTAGGATCGGAGCCACGGCCTTCCCCTGAAGTCCGAGTTTTGAAAGAGCTCCGTCAAACTGATAAGCTGCTCTTGCAAGAAATCCGATCTCCTCAAGGAAACCGAAAACAATGTTTACACCGAATACAAATGAAGCCATGGAAATGCAGAAATAGAGTGTATTAGGTATCAGAAGGCTGAATACCGAAACAAGCCACGGGTGAACATGGATACCATTAAGAAGGCTTGCAATGGGAGTTCCGAGAAGCCCCGGAAGCATACCTGCCACGCCCATAAAGGGCGACATGATAAGCATCGCAGCAAGAAATCCCACAAGAATGATACAGATCGTAACTACCTTGCCCCAGAAGGGTTTAAGCAGCATTTTGTCAAATTTTGAAAGCGAATAATCCTTTCCCGACGATTCGGTAACATCTTCAAGTATCTCATCTATCCAGGCATACTTCAGATTTCCCGCTTCCTCTTTTGAACCCGTCTCGGGTTTTGTAATAAGCTTATGCGGAGCCTTAAGCTCTTTTTCTATAAGCGATCTTAATCCGTCAAAACCCTTGCCGTCAGCAGCCGTAAACGGAAGCACCGGAATCCCCAGTCTTTCGGACAGTAATCTGTCGTTGATCGTCTTACCCTGATCCGTAGCAACATCCATCATATTCAGAATTAAAATAGCAGGGACATCCATGGAGGCGAAATCAGCAAGCATATACATGCTTCTCTCAAGCTGTGAAGCATCAACAAGCACACATACAAGATCTGCCTCACCACCCTTTATGAACTTCTCCGTTATGATCTCCTCATCGGAATTACCGGACAGGCCGTAGCTTCCCGGCAGATCCACCAGAGTGTATTTCACGTTATTATAGGTATATGTTCCGTCCTTCTTCTCAACCGTCTTGCCCGGCCAGTTTCCGACATGCTGTCTGGACCCTGTCAGCTGGTTAAAAACAGTAGATTTACCGGAATTGGGTTGACCCAACAGTGCTATACAGTTCATCCTCTTACCTCCGCAACCTCAATTCTTTCACAATCTTTCCTGTTAAGAGCAA
>DGUG01000194.1 GCA_002394535.1 Lachnospiraceae bacterium UBA4316 | reverse complement strand
GGACAGCCCCTTTTCCATAAGTGTGTCGCAGAATTCGCTTGTTCTTCTGCACTGCCATACGATGGCATTACAGACAGGATCACCCGTGTTTTTGTCCCAGACGATTGTTGTCTCCCTCTGGTTGGTAATTCCAATGGCGGCAATCTGTTCCGCCACGGCGCCGGCTTTACTCATTGCCTCAACGCAAACACCGAGCTGCGTCGACCATATCTCATTGGCATCATGCTCAACCCAGCCGGGTTTCGGAAAAATCTGTGTGAATTCTTTTTGTGCTACCGAAACGATCTGTCCTTCCCGGTCAAAAAGAATCGCTCTGTTACTTGTGGTTCCGGCGTCAATCGCCATTACATATTTTTGCATAAGCCCTCTCCGTTAAAAAAAGCAGTAACCCTATACATTATTTTAATGCCGGCGTAATTATGTTTCAAGAAATATTATAAGGGAAAACAGACGGTTCCCGAGAGTATAAGATGCCCGTCATTACGGCTGAATACAGACAAAACACCGCCGGGTTCATGGGCGGTAAGAGAAATGGATGCTCCTTTGTGCTGGTTTACATAATATGCGCCAACCGCTGTAGTGCCGCTTGCACATGAATTCTCCCAGAAAAGACTGTTGATTTCCTTCACATACACAAGAGGACGCATATTGATCTCTATATTATAATCGTTACTTTTATCCTCCGATGCCGAAGTGGTTTCGGAGGATATTTTCATTATTCCCAGGGCATCGGCCAAAATGTCATCGCACCATTTTCTGACCGCATCTTCTGCCTCTTTGTCACTGAGCATATTCACGCTTTCATTCATGATGATATGGGATATTCCGTCGAATTCAACAACCGGCAGTTCATAAACACTTCCACGAAACGTAAAATCACATCGTCTTATCCTTTTCGGAAGCGGCATATCCACTTGCCCCGAGTAAACATGAATATTCTCGGAGTCCTTATTTCTTGTTATGTTAACCCCAACAAGATCCCTGCATCCGCTGCTTTCAACGCTGACCGATTTTGATTCTCCCTCGCTCATTCCCCGTTTGTCGCAAAGCAGTGCAGCCGTCGACATTGTTGCATTACCGCAGAATTCTCCTGCCGCCATGCGAAGTTTTATATCCCCTTTATCCGAAAAACCGACAAAGCCAACCTGCTCACAGGTCGGCTCCATCTTCATTATCATATCGGCAATCTCGGGTTGCGATTTTATGTCAACCAAAGTTGTCACAAGCACCGTAATATTTCCCGTTGGGTCGATATATTCGTATTCAATTCCGTCGTATGATTTTCTCATGTATTACCGGCTTACTGATTATAGTTCTGAAGGAACTGCCTGGTTCTCTCCTGCTTCGGATTCCCGAATACATCTTCAGGATCTCCTTCTTCCACTATATAACCTCCGTCCATAAAAATAACACGATTTGATACTGCTCTTGCAAAGCTCATCTCATGGGTAACTATTACCATTGTCATTTTTTCGTCCGCAAGCCGGCGTATGATCTTAAGTACTTCACCGGTAAGTTCCGGATCAAGCGCCGATGTAGGCTCGTCAAAGAACAGAATATCCGGATTCATTGCAAGCGCACGCGCTATTGCCACTCTCTGCTTCTGTCCTCCCGACAACTGACAGGGATATGCCATGGCCTTGTCGGAAAGTCCCATTTTTTCAAGAAGCTTCATGGCTTCCACCTCGGCCTCTTTGCGGTCGCGCTTTTGTACCGTAACCGGCGCATCCATTACATTTTTTAATACCGAGTAGTGGGGAAACAGATTAAAGTTCTGAAATACCAATCCGAAATAATTCTTGGCTTTCGCTATATCCTTCTTGGATACATATTCGGCCTTTTCGCCATCGGGAGTATGAGCAACAGTCTCTCCCTTATAACTTATGGAACCTCTGTCTATCTTCTCAAGAAAAGTCGCACAACGCAGAAGCGTGGACTTACCCGACCCTGAAGGGCCGATTACAGACACAACCTCTCCGTTGTCAACATTAAGCGATATGTCATGAAGCACTTCACAGTCCTCGAAATGCTTTTCTATATTTTTCATTTCTAAAATCAAACTTTATTCTCCTCAAAAAGAAACCGGCATCAACCAAATTGCACGCCGCAATGCCGTCACGACGTATAAAAACTCATCGACTTCTCTATCCTGTCCATTACATAAGCAACCACATAGTTTGCAACAAAGTAGAACACTCCCGCCACTACAAACGGAGTGAAGCTTGTTTCCGAAGCCGATATCTGTTTTGCAAGTGAGAATACTTCCTGATAAGCCAGTGTAAACGCAAGCGAAGTGTCCTTAACAAGCGTTATTACTTCGTTTGTTATACTCGGCAGAATAGTTTTGATTACCTGGGGTAAAATAATCAGAAAGAACGTCTGGGATTTGGAATATCCGAGGATCTCCGCCGCTTCGTACTGTCCCTTGTCCATTGCCTCTATTCCGCCTCTGTATATCTCAGCAAAATAGCACGCATAATTGACTATAAAGCCGATCAGAATAGCCGGATACCTGTAACCCTTTATTGACCATCCGAAGAGATAATAGGGACCGAAATACCATACCAGAAGCTGCAGCATAAGCGGTGTTCCGCGTATGATCGAGATAAACCCTTTAACGATTGCCGATAAAACCTTATTCTTTGATTTTCTCCCAAACATTATTACCATTCCGAGTGGGAGAGATCCTATCAGTGTCAGAAAAAATATGCCGATGGTGCGCAGCATACCTGCGCCCATCGTTGTCAGCATTGTTGTAAGTGTCATGTTTTACTTTCCGAGGCAGAGAAAATCCTTGATCTCAGGGTACTTCTCACCGATCTTGGCATATGTTCCGTCAGCAACAAGATCATCAAGAGCCTTGTTGATCGTATCCCTAAGCTCGGTGTCTTCCTTACGGAATCCGATAGCATACTGCTCGCTTCCAAGCATCTCGTCAAGGAACTTGTATTCCTCCGAACCGCTCATAAGGTACTGTCCGCTTGTAACGTCGATAGCTATTGCATCAATTGCCCCTGCCTTAAGATCGTTAAATGCAATGGTATATGTCTCATAAACTTCAAGGCTGGCAAATGTTTTGCAAAGTTCGGCCTGACCTTCTTCATCGTTGAGAAGATCGTAAGCACTTGTTGCGGTCTGTACACCTACAGTCTTGCCGGCAAGATCAGCAAGTGTCTCGATACCCGAACCACTCTTAACCATGATCATCTGTGTGTTATCCGAATATGCCTTTGACCAGGTGTAGTCATCCTCACGTCCGTTCATGGTAAATCCCGACCAGATACAGTCACAGCTTCCAGCATTAAGCTCGGCATCCTTTGCATCCCAGTTAAACGGAACCGCCTGATACTCCCAGCCGAGATGATCGCAGACAGCCTGGGCAAGTTCTACATCAAAGCCTCCCATTGTACCGTCCTCATTTATATATGAATAAGGGGGATAGTCAAGATCGAATCCGTGTTTAAACACTCTCTTTTCCGACGATGAAGCCTCGCCTCCGCATGCAGTCAGTGATACGAGCATTGCAGCCGCAAGTAATAATGCAATTATCCTTTTCATAAATAATCTCCTTATTATTTTTGATACTTTAGTATGTTAGCACATCAAAA
>DGUG01000037.1 GCA_002394535.1 Lachnospiraceae bacterium UBA4316 | reverse complement strand
TTCGATTCTCTCATCCCCTGCTAACAAAAGATAAAAAGAAGAGCGGAATTACCGCTCTTCTTTTGTAATGCAATCGCCATCAAAATGCTCTACTGGATTGTTGAATACCCGAAACCGTTACAGATCGCATCAACGGGAGTTCCCTTCTGGCAGAGAGGGCAGCTGTCCGAACGATAGCTTGCGTAATCGGGCAGATCCTTGGTTGAATAAAGCGACCTGATAGGAATGCTGTCAATCTGGGTTGCTACAGAGAAGATAGCACAGATACCGATGGGTGTTCCGCCGTAGAATCTGATGGAGCCCACAGCACTCTTAAGTGTACTTCCGGTTGTTGCTGTATCAATAAGTGCAAGAACCCTCTTGCCCTTGATCATATGCTGGGTGTTCTCGCGGAACATCATCTGTCCGCTTGTATTGTATTCGGGACTGGTAATATATATTGTCTTGTGACGGTTGGCCGAGATCATTCCGGCCTTTGTGAGTTTGTTGGCAAGATATGCACCAACCACTTCCGTTCCGTTAAGACACAGTATAGTGTCAATCTCATCCGAGGCCAGATAAAACTCGGCAAGTTCCTCCCCTGTAGCCCTTGCTTCACGCTGACGTGACTTCATGTCACTTAAATCCATATAATAATTAACATGGGAATTGGGTGTGATAAAGTGCCCCGGAATATAACGAAGAACCACGTCAATATTCTTGGGATGGTCGATTTTCTTGTAATCCTGCATTATTACTCCTCCTCTGGTGTAAAATCAACTACATTAAGATTATACCATTTTTATGGCGAGCGGCATAGTATTTCATTTGTAAAAGATGACGGCATGAATTATACTATGAAAATAGTATATAGATCGGAGATGCTTTATGAAATATGTTCTTGCCGGCGGCCTGATGGTTGTGCTGCTTGTGGCACTTCATATTCCGAAACTGAAGAGTAAAAGAGGGATCGTTCTTGCTGCTTATGCAGCCGGAATGATTTTACTTTCCTTTATATATAACTATCGTACGATAGACCATATTGTACGGTTTTCGCATCCTGTCAATCAAAGTATGTATCAGCCGGAGTTTTTTGAAAACGGGGAATATGCCGATGCGTTTCTGGATGAATATTTGAAGGGCAAGACCATATATACCCCGGATGACTCTTATGAGGTCAGAGACGATATCGTAGTGGATGAGGATGGCGATTATATTGAACAATTGCAGAAGAATGGCGGTAATTACTGGCTGTATTATTATTATCATGCAGTAAATATGTGGCAATACCTGGAATTCAATCATGCAACGATAATTAAAGACGAGACTTTGAACGGAATCGTACTTACCGATGAACAGAAGGCACGGTTTGAAGATATGGGGTATGCCAACGATCTGATGCGCTATACTTTCCCGCTGACGCCCTATAACGGCGAGTGGGGAAACGGTTTCTATTATTACTGGTTTTACAGTTGTTATATCGGAGATTCGCATGTGTACATTTGTACTGATGGCCTTAAGGAAGCGGATGAGCTTGTTGTTGTATGGCAGCGTGAAAACCATCATGACACAGAAAGTTATTATATTGCATCTAAAGAACAGTTTTACGGGGATATACTTAAATGACACCTTTGGAGACATTTGTAGCCGAATATATAGCAAGCCTGACAACAGGCTATTTTGTAAAACAGTACATTATAGTGGTAGGCCTGTTTGTTTTCGGCGCTGTTTTGACTGATAATCTGACGGACAAGAAGGATTCTGCGGCAATCCGTTCTGTTTTGGCATATCCGCTTGGAATGTGCGCTTTTGCGATTACATCGTATGCCATGCTTGTTATCGGAATTCCGTTTAATAAGTGGACAATATGTGCGGCTCTTATGATTGAAGCGACACTGGCAGCCGTTCATAACAGAAAATCATATGCAGCATGTATGAACCCGGAATCCATTCGTAACATGATTATATGCTTTGCGGCAGTTCTTGTGCTTGCTGCAGTTGCAGTGTCGGGAATAGTGCCGGTCATAATATCGAACGATTCCATGTATTTTTACCGAAGGTATCCGGACTGCATAGTATATTATGAAGGGCTTCGTGACCAGTTTGACTTCTGGATGACTGATACGGGACTGGGGGCTGTTGCGGTTGATACGCTTCCGGCATTGTTCGGATTCGGAGAGTCATTCGGTATACGGGAATTCTTCCATATAAATTTCATAGCCTTTTTCGGAATAAGCGTATATGAAAAAGCCGGGTCGTATTTTGCGGGGAAAAGAAGAACTCTTGCAGCTGTTATTATCACACTGCTTCTTGTTACGTCTACGTCATTTATTATTCTCGGACACTGGGCACTTGCAAATATGTATTATATGGAACTGTTTTTTATAGCAGCTTATTATACATTTGACCGTAAAGGAAGAGGCTTTGGAGCATCGGCAGTGCTGCTTATCGCTTTAGCACTATTCAGAATAGAGGGCACGATGTTTGTTGAATGGATGATCATTTGCCTGTCGTATTATTGCAATATGGGAAAGAAGCTGGCAAAAGAGGTGCTGCTTCCCATACTCGTTCTTTTTGGCGGGTACTGTCTTAAAATTTTCACCCGGTTCTATATACTTGATGATATATATCTGTTTATGACACCGCAAAAAGCGGTTATGCTTGTCGGGACCTTAGCATTGGTAGCAATTTATGTTGCATTTATTGAGCAGCGTTTACCGGATAAGATTTCGGAAAAACTTCCGGTTTTGTATATAGCGGCTATGATACTGGGCAATATGGTGCTGCTTGGTTATGACAGTGAGCATTACATAGGAAATATAAAAGCATTCGGAGCTAATCTTTTCAGACAGAGCGGGTGGGGGATGCTGCCGTATTATGTAATAGCGACGACGGTGGTTTTTGCGGCAGAGTATGCCCTTATTCCCGGGGAAAAGAGGGGATCATCCCAAAAATCAAACGCATTTAATATAGTCCTTACCATCGGGTTTGTACTTATAGTTCTGGCTGCGGCGTTTGGAAGAGGGGATGTTCTCATGGAGGATGTGGGAGACTCCGGCAACCGTGTATTTCTGCAGATCACACCACTTATAGTGATGATGTTCGGAGAGATGGGGATGAGCCTTGTAAAATCATGGGATGAGATATGAACACAAAATGTTCACAATATTTGTTAGCACTCACGCTTGACGAG
>DGUG01000221.1:9474-14818 GCA_002394535.1 Lachnospiraceae bacterium UBA4316 | reverse complement strand
TTGGTGTCCATATCAAGAACGCCGCCGTTCTCTCTTTCCTTCTTCTGAAGGTCAAGAACCATCTTCCACAAGTCTTTTGTGTTCTGTGTAGGTCCTGCAAGGAATGAATCATCTCCGTCATAAGGAGTGTAATTCTTCTGAATGAAGTCACGTACGTTGACTTCGCTTTCCCACTTGCCGCCTACGAAACCATTCCATTCTGATCTCATTGTAACGCCTCCTAAAAATTTGTTATAAATAATTTATAAATCCGTCATGCGGACAGTTTCTTTTGGTAATTGTTATTATATTTTCAGATTGTATACACGTCAAGGTGGAGAACTGTATTTTTTTGCGTACATTTTGCCTTATTTTTAGTATATTACCACTTCCTTATGACTGCCTTCTCGCTCCCGGAAAAGTAATCTTTGACCTCTAATGTGATAAATGTTAAAATAAAAACCACCCGGAGCCGTTACAGGCTTCTAAATTCAATTAGCAAAAGGAGGAACGATATGGACAAATATTTTTGCAATCCCTGCGGTTACACTTATGATCCCGAAAAAGGTGATCCCGAACACGGAATAGCTCCCGGAACGGCATTTGAGGACCTCCCTGATGATTGGGTATGCCCTAATTGCGGAATTACCAAAGATATGTTTATGAAAGTTATCGAGTAAGCAAGGTATCATCATGAATATTTCAGAAAGCATTAAATATGTTGGAGTTTCCGACGCAACTATAGATCTGTTCGAAAGCCAGTATGAAATGCAAAGCGGTATGCTCTACAATTCATACATAATATTCGATGATAAGATCGCAATTACAGATACGGTTGATAAACGTGCCGTGGATGAGTGGATCGCAAACGTAAAAAATGTTTTAAAGGATAAGAAACCTTCTTATCTGATCATTCATCATCTTGAGCCCGATCACTCCGCCGGAATACTCAAACTTCACGAATTGTATCCTGAAATGAAGCTGGTAGGTAACGCCAAAACATTCCAGTTGCTTCCCCAGTTTTTCGATGAAGATTTAAGTTCACTGTATGAAACGGTTGCCGACGGTGCCGAATTGTCCCTCGGAGGGCATACGCTTAAGTTCTTCACTGCTCCCATGGTTCACTGGCCCGAAGTAATGCTCAGTTTCGAGACATCGGAAGGTATTCTGTTTTCCGCCGATGCATTCGGGAAATTCGGAATAGAAACTGATACCGATGACTGGGCCTGCGAAGCCAGAAGATATTACTTTAACATAGTCGGAAAATACGGGGCCATGGTACAGGCTCTCTTAAAAAAGCTCGCAAATGCCGGGGTAGTCGATAACTGCAAAACTATCTGCCCTCTTCACGGACCTGTGCTTAAGGATAATCTCGAATACTATATCGGATTATACGATACATGGAGCAGTTACAAACCTGAAGACGAGGGCATTCTTATAGCCTGCGCTTCGATTCACGGCAATACCCGGAAGGCTGCCGAGTATCTGCGTGACAAACTGGAAGAACTCGGAGCTTCGAAAGTTGTTCTTACTGATGTATGCCGCTCGGATGTTGCCGAGATTATAGAAGATGCCTTCAGATATGATCGCATGGTTTTGATGTCATCATCATATGATGCAGGTCTTTTCCCTCCCATGGAAACTTTCCTTCATCATCTTGCCGCCAAGAAATACTGCAACCGCCGCGTAGCTCTCATCCAGAACGGAACATGGGCTCCTTCCGCAGCAAAATGTATGCAGTTAATACTGGAGCCACTGCAGGGCATCGAATATGTTGGTGATGTTATCACTATAAAAACAACTCTCTCCGAAGAAAATCGGACGCAAATCCATGATCTTGCGCAGAAGCTGATCGGGTAGGCTTTTATCTTGACTATCCGTTACAAAAATGCTACCCTTACAACTGTCCGAAAATCATTCGGTCGTGGCTCTCAAGAATAGTTGGAGGTAATATCATGGAAATCACAAAGGATATGACTATAGGCGAGATAATCGTCAATAAACCCGAAGTTGCGCCGATTCTTATGGAAGCCGGAATGCACTGTCTCGGATGTCCGTCAGCCAGAGGCGAATCTCTTGAAGAGGCTGCTATGGTTCATGGAATGGATATTGATGATCTTATGGGTAAAATATCGGCACTCGCTTAAGAATATCAAAACAAAAAGAGCTGCAGACGTAGTCTGCGGCTCTTTTTTGTAACGGGCAATCTATCTACGAAAGAAGTGTCTCTATCGCATTATCGGCAACGATACAGTTATTATGCTCTTCAAAGAATGCTTCCGTTGCAGGTGTTGATCTCTCCATTGTCCCGTATTCGGACAAGACATTACATATCCTGTTGAATTCTTCGGTAGTATGATCACCCTTGGAAAGAGCCAGGACGTAGCAGTCATCATTTTCATCATGGTAAAGAGAGTTCTTCCCTTTGTAAAACTTTGATACCACTCCTGCCGCTTTGATAACATCCGCAAGAGAATCAAACGCAAATGCCCTTGAAAGTTCAACGGCAGCGTTAGCCTGCTCTATAAGCTTTTCCTTGGCTTCTTCCAGAAGCTCGGGATTCTTGGTGACTTCCTGAGAAAGTTTCTTGAAAAGATCAAGTACCTCCGGCATCTCTTCCGAAACCGAGCGGAAAAGTTCGGAAATGGCATCATCCTCTTCATCCCTGATATTAGGAGCAAAATTGGCGAACCTTGTATCAAGTTCGTCCGGATCCTCTACCTTCGTGATTATAAGTATAATAGATTCCGATGACAAAGGAATCGCCTCGATCATAAGCGGAATATCATTAGCTTCAAATCCAAGTTCATAAGAGGCCTGCTGCATCATGTCACGGAACAGGTTCTTCGCCTTTTCCGTCCCATAGGCAAGCTCTGAAAGCTTTAACTGTCTGTCAGCAAGATCTGCTTTTGTAAGAGTACATCTGATCTGGTGGTCATTAACTCGTTCCAGTTTCATGTTGTCACCTCCGTTCCATCAGAATTAATATATTTTATATATCGTCATATGGTAAATGTCAAATTATATTTATTTTACACAAAATATTTGTATATTCTGTGAATTAATCACCTCGCTATGATTCGAATTGCCATAATGTACAATATCTAGTACTTGTCATATTGTATTTTATCGTGTACAATCCAACTCAAGATCGCTCCTTCGCAATATGTGGCGAAAGGAGGGTAGTTAAATATCATATTTCTTATCTATATTGTAAGATATATGTCTGTTTTTTTCCAGTAGATTTCCTGTGACGACAGGGGATTTGCACATATCAGGAGTTTCTTATCGGGTAATCCCCGAATTAATCGAACAATTAACAATCTTTCGATAACTCCCCGTTTTATAATGTAAATTGGTTGTCCGTAATCAGATTCAAACTTACTTGTGCAACCTAAAAGCAAAAGTATACCCCACACGCGAAGTCCGATCTTGAAATGAATTGTATCACAGTACCTGAAACTATTGCGGTACCTTTACCGGCAACCGGGCATGTGTATCATCAATAAACAGAGTTTCCCGAAACCTTTTACACTGCCCGGCTGCTGTAATCATATCATTTATAATATTCGTCTATAATTTGGAAAGCCTCTTCCGTTCCGAATGCCAGTTGCCAAACTGCGGCTCCGCCTATGTCATGAGCCTTCATAACATCAAGCTTCGCCTGAATTGATTTGATGTCTTCAAGCCATATTTTGTTTGTACCTTCCGAAGTTTTCCATTCCGCGTAATTCTGACCGCTTGCCTCGTCCCACTCCGGCACCGCACCCGCTGCCGTTACGGTTTCGAGCCCCTTTGTCATCGTAAGAGTCTGCATATCCAATATGTTTTCATTGTCATCGACAATCCAGTATCTGACATAGAATGGGAGTGCATTTACGATTTTCTCCTTTGGAACCTCTTCAAGAGTCTTTTCTATTCCTTCCATGACAAAATCCAGAGATGCCACCGAGCCCGCCTCTTCCGACGCAGCCGTATGTTCATCGTATCCCATTATAATCACATAATCGGCAAATATACCCTGTTCCTTGCGGTTATAATGCATAGAGTATTCCTTGGGAACATAGTTATCCACCGAGACTACAAGGTTTCTGGAATGAGCCTTTAATGAGAATTCCCTTATAAACTGAATATACGACGGTCCCACATCTGACGGTACCGATTCAAAGTCTATGTTTATTCCGTCAAGATTATACTGTGCCGCATAGTTTAACAACTGCTCCGTAACATAATCTCTTTTTTCCGGATATGGCAATATCTCCCCCAAACTCACTTCCGGATATGTCAGGTTGCTGACAAGCCCCCAGACTTTCACTCCCTTCGCATGGCACGTTTCCACATATGCCGATGAAGCAATGGATTCCACCGTACCTTCATTGTCAGCCAGAGCGAACCACGTCGGCGAGATCGTGTTTATATACGGAAGAAATTTTTCATTCTCCTTAAGATACTGTGTCGAATTCTCATTTGTGACATTATGCCACGCAAGTATCACCGGCTGCGTGTAGTCGGCAACAGGGGTTACAGTTATGGGAGCAACATCGGTTACAGGGGTTTCCGGACGGTCATACTTCTCCCCCAGGTGTTTAGTTTCAACATATCCTGTAATAAGATCATCCGTTGTGACCTTTACCCATTTTTCGTTTTCCGAAGCTACGATAACAACCGTATTCCCCTCCCGCAGCTTCTTTAATATGTCACCCTCTTTGTCTGCAATGGTTCTGACAGCTATATCATCCTCTATAACATCCGCTACTACATCGGTTCCCCACTCGGTTTTGATACACGCACGGTATGGCTCTCCTCCCCCGCCGTACAGCTTATAATCAAAGTTTGTGAATATCCTGACATAGTCAAGACATACCATCAGCGTATCTCCGTTTTTGTAGCAGATCTGATATCCGGTCTGGGTGCCGTTACCGTCAAGTGTATAATAATTATCCTGAAGATTGGCAGCATAGACCCCTTCACCCGTTGTGTACAGGAGACGGTCATCTGTCTGCTCCCAGTAAAAATTCCCGTTATATTTTTCAATAACTGTCTCATAAGGAATATACAGCTTACCATCTTTTACCGTGATCTTATCATCAGTTACCTCTCCGTTTTCCACAACGGAAGCAGTATCATTAGATGTTGTCTTGAAATAACTGTTAAGATCAGCCATCCTGCTTGAATAACCCCAGTCATCAAATAACCCGGTACTCTTTGCAACAAGCAGTATAATCCCGATAAGTGCTATCGCTATTACAACAGGCAGAACCGCCTGTAGGATTTTTCTTCTGCGTCGGCGCCTGCGCCTTGACTCTTTTGATCCGTTATATGCCATTATTTATCTCCATTCCCCTATCAGCCTATTCAAGGAGTG
>DGUG01000221.1:0-9357 GCA_002394535.1 Lachnospiraceae bacterium UBA4316 | reverse complement strand
TCGCGGTCCCCCCTATCAGCCTAAGTTCTGGGCCTCTACCAGTCCCTTGCCTCCGTACAGTTCCCGAAGCTTGGGTTTTTCGATTTTACCGGTAGGATTGCGTGGAATATCCGCAAAAATAATCTTATGAGGCCTCTTATATCTGGGCAGTGCCATGCAGAATTCATTCATCTCATCTTCGGTTATAACATAATCCTTCTTCAGTTCAATTATCGCACAGCTTACTTCACCAAGCCTCTTATCGGGTATACCGATAACGGCAACATCATGAACCGCCTCATTAGTCCTTATAAAGTCCTCTATCTGCACGGGATAAATGTTTTCTCCACCGCTTATGATCACATCCTTCTTGCGGTCAACAAGCATAATAAACCCGTCCTCGTCCTCCATAGCCATATCACCTGTATAGAGCCATCCGTCAGCGAGAACCTCTTTTGTTGCTTTGGGATCATGATAATAGCACTCCATCACACCCGGACCTTTAACTGCAAGTTCTCCAACTTCCCCCTGTTTTACCGGTTTACGGTCTTCACCTACTATTGCAGTCTCCCAGCCATACCCGGCTTTTCCTATGCAGCCGACCTTATGGATATTCTCAACTCCCAAGTGTACACAGCCCGGTCCGATAGACTCGGAAAGTCCGTAATTTGTGTCATACTGATGATTCGGGAACAGTTCCTTCCACTTTTTGATAAGACTTCTCGGAACAGGCTGAGCCCCTATGTGCATCAGTCTCCACTGTCCAAGCTCATAGTCGGACAGATTAACCTTCCCGCTTTCTATCGCCTCAAGGATGTCCTGTGCCCACGGAACAAGCAGCCATACTATTGTACATTTTTCCTTTGAAACGGCATCGAGTATGATCTCCGGCGCTGTTCCCTGAAGCAGTACGGCTTTTGATGCCGAATACAGGCTTCCAAACCAGTGCATCTTAGCTCCCGTATGGTACAGGGGCGGAATAAGAAGAAATACATCGTCTCTTGTCTGACCGTGATGGTTCTGCTCACATACCGCGGAATGCATCAGTGAACGATGCTTATGCAAAATAGCTTTGGGAAATCCGGTTGTACCCGACGAAAAATAAATCGCCGCATCGTCCTCGTCCGTAAGAGTAATATCAGGTTTCACGCTTGAGCAGTTTGCCACAGATTCTTTGTAATCGTCAGCAAATGTAGGACAGTTATCTCCCACATAAATAAGCAGTCTCTTCTTTGAAAGTTCATCACATATCTCTTCAATTCTTCCTATGAATTCGGGACCGAATACAAGAACATCTATCTGGGCAAGTTTTGCACAGTACATTATCTCATCGGAAGAGTATCTGAAATTAAAGGGAACCGCCAATGCGCCGGTTTTGAGGACACCGAAATATACCGGAAGCCATTCAAGGCAGTTCATCATCAGGATTCCTACCTTTTCTCCCTTTTTTACACCTCTTGAAATCAGATAATTGGCAAAGCGGTTTGCCTTCTCATCAAAGACACTCCATGTTATCTCACGACGATAAGACTCTTTCTTGGTACTTTCTATAAGTTCATATTCCTTCCATGTTACTCGCCTGTTTTCCTTGATCTTGGGATTGATCTCAACAAGTGCAACATCATTCGGATACATTGTCGCATTTCGTTCAAGCAGTTCTGTAATAGGCATTAAACATTCCTCCGAAAATTATTTGATCAATGCGCTTTAGCACAACAACGCGTTTAAGCGCACAAGTATAAGTTTATCTTTTTGCCATATAAATGTCAAACGCAAAAGAGACCATATAAAATGGTCTCTTTGCTATACGGTTCCCTCCTTACAGCCTTAGTCAGCAGTATAAGGCATAAGGGCTACGTGACGTGCACGCTTAACCGCAACAGTAAGGGCTCTCTGGTGCTTTGCACAGTTTCCAGTAATTCTTCTCGGAAGGATCTTGCCTCTCTCGGAAACATACTTCTTAAGTGTAGCAACGTCCTTGTAATCAAGTTCCTTCTCTTTACCGCAAAATACACATACCTTTTTACGTCTGTGCATTGTATTTCTTCTTCTTACAGGTGCATCTGCCTTATCAGCGTCACCCTGTGGTTTGCCAAAAGCCATATTACTTTCCTCCTAATTCCATCAATTAAACGGAAGCTCTTCATCTATACCATCCGGAATGTTCATGAATCCGTCACCACCGTCTGACGGTGCGGATGAAGCCGGTACAAATGCATCTGCTGATCCGCCCTGCGTAGACCCTTTACTCTCCACGAACTCATGACGTTCAACAACCACGTCTGTTGTGTACACCTTCTGTCCGTCCTTGTTGGTATAGCTACCCGTCTGAATACGACCCTCAACAAGTATCCTCATACCTTTGCGAAGATACTTCTCAGCAAATTCTCCGTCCCGGCCAAATGCCACTATGTTGATGAAATCAGCTGTCTGCTGATCACCTGATGCAGAATCCCTTCTGCCTCTTCTGTCAACGGCAAGTGAATATCTTGCTATAGCCATTGCCTGATCACCGGATGAATATCTTACTTCGGGGTCACGGGTTAATCTTCCCACCAATATTACTTTATTCATAAATTCTCTCTTTCTATTACGCTTCTGCCTTAACGCAGAGATAACGAAGAACGTTATCCATAATGCGGACACGATTTTCGAGTTCGATCGGTGCCGTAGGTTCTGCATCAAAGTGAACGAAATAGTAGAAGCCTTCTCTCATCTTCTGAACTTCATAAGCAAGTCTCTTCTTGCCCCACTCGTCCACATCCGTTACAGTACCGCCGAAACGATCAACATAATTCTTGATCCTTTCGATGATGGCAGCTCTCTCGTCGTCTTCGATCTTAGCATTAAGAACAACGCATAATTCATATTTGCTCATGCTGGTACCTCCTTTTGGACTTTGGCCTTTACCATACAGTAAAAGCAAGGATAAATTGTATCACGGTTTGCTATGATATCACATAATATCAAGCTTTTCAAGGGGTTTTGCTAACAAAAATCAGACCGTAATTGCACCTAAAACAGCCCCTATACTGTCATTTATCACAAGATCGGCTCTCGAATCCATCGGCGTTTTGGACTTATTGATCAAAACAAGCTTATGACCTCTGTAGTAGTCTATGAGACCCGCCGCAGGGTAAACCGCAAGAGAGGTTCCTCCTATTATAAGGACATCCGCATTGGCTATATAGTTAACCGACTTGCTCATCACATTGCTGTCGAGACCTTCTTCATACAGAACAACATCCGGTTTTATGGGTCCGCCGCATTTGTCGCACTTCGGAACACCCTCGCTGTTTATGATGTAGTCCACATCAAATGATTTTCCGCATGATTCACAATAATTGCGCAGTACGCTTCCGTGGAGTTCGAGAACTTCCCGGCTTCCGGCAGCCTGGTGCAGACCATCGATGTTTTGGGTTACAACCGCTTTCAGCTTTCCCGCTTTTTCAAGCTCTGCCAGCTTCAGATGGGCTTTGTTCGGTTTTGCGGTAGTACAGAGCATCTTGTCTCTGTAGAATCTGTAGAACTCTTCAGGTTTGCTCCTGTAAAATGTATGACTCAGTATTGTTTCGGGAGGGTAATCATACTTCTGGTTATAAAGTCCGTCTACACTTCGAAAATCCGGGATTCCGCTTTCGGTCGAAACTCCCGCTCCCCCGAAAAATACTATATTATCCGATTCTGTTATCCATTGCTGTAACGTTTCTAGTGGTGTCATTTTCTCCTCCTTTTACTGTTTGAGAGCCGTATCATTAATCGGCGACTCCAACCTGCATTACGGCCTTACAGACCTTATCCCCCTTTTGGTTACGTATCGAGACCTTAAGCACAATCAGTGAATATACATCGTGTTTCTCTTCAACTAAGCCCTCTGTCGTAAGCGTATCTCCTATGTATACCGGTTTGGAAAACTTTATCTTAACCTCGTGTATAAGGCTGTTTTTTCCCGGAATATATACACCGGCAAGCGTGGACAGAAGGGACGCCGTAAGCATTCCGTATACTACTCTTCCGGGATGCCCTTTGGATACTGCGTAATCCTCATCGTTGTGAAGCGGATTGATATCCCCGGTAACAGCTTGAAACGATGACATCATATCTTCCGTGACCGTAACCGTAAAACTTTCCTTCTGACCAACCTCTATTTCTTCGTATTTATACTCATTCATATGATTATCCGTACAGATTAGTTCCCTGATAATTCAAAATCCTGTTATTAGCTACAATTCTCCCGAATTTAATCACAGCTTTGATGCGATAAGATCCACCATCTCTCCCACATTTGCAAGCTCATTAACTTCCTTAAGATCAAATTTCAACCCGAATTCCTTCTCCATGGAGACAACGAGGGTAATGTGCTCAAGGGAATCCCAGTCCTCTATATCAGACGAATTGGTTGAGTCTTCAATAACAAGCGTGTCATCATCAAATACCTCTCTGAATATTCTCTGGACTTTTTCCATTATTTCACTATGTGTCATTTCCCGTAACCTTTCTACTACCTTTACTTAACAGCTTCCAGAAGGCCCGCTTCCACCATTTTGCGCACCGTGGGCAGCATATCCGCCACACTGTGTCCGATATAGTCGCTGAGCTCAAATATATCGTTTGTCCCGTCGGCATATGCAGACAGATCCTTAAGTATAAGGGTATCCCTGTAACTGTTCTTGTTACTTGTTGTCGGCATAAGACCCCGTCTTCCGAGCTGCGGCTCACATAGACAGGTTATCTTATACTTCCTGTTGTTCTCAAGCGCTTCGATGCATTTAAGCAAAACGTCAAGACTCCCACCCAGTCCGTCAGGAGATATGATATCAAGGTTATCTCCGCTTGTGTGATACTCCGGATATATATGATACTTGGATCGGCAAAAACAAACAAGCGGAATATCCACCCCGGGGGCCTGGTACTGCCTTTCGTCGCTTCCCCTTTCAAGGTATGAATACTCGCAGAAGTTCGGATCATGGCCTTTGAGGACATTCATCATGACTCTGTCCGCAAGAGTATTGGCATACTTGGAATGAACTATGGAATATGCCCTGTCATCACCTACACAGGTCACATTAAATCCTGCTATTATATTCTTCTTCATCTCGTCGAGATTACGCGATATGTAAGTAATGGCACCTATCGTCTCAGGCAGCAGAACAAGCCTGTACGAATACCTCCTGTTCGGCATGTTTCGTATATATTCGGCAAGCTTTGTCATTACTACCGGACCCGAGCATTCATTATTTGCCATGGATGGATGGCATATATAGGAACTGAAGAAAATCTCGTCACTGCTGTCCCCGGGTATGAGGAGTTCTCCATATGTAAGGGAACCCGGTGCAAGATCCGAATCTATATAAGCATGATATTTTCCATCAGGAAGCGTCTGCAGCTGATTTTCACTCATGCAGAAGCCCCAGCGCTCCTTGTAATACGATGTGCAGTATGGGATTAAATCGGGCTGATCCGGCAGGGTATATATATGCTCCTTAAGTTCCGTAAGTTCCATCCATTCATCTACCGGCGTCGAATACCCCATAACATGAAGATTGTTCACCTTCATATCAACTATGCGGTTTCCGCTTTCATCTTCTATATAGGCATCCCTAATAGTCCACTCATTGGGAACTGTCCAGTCAAATACCTTTGTCCCGGTGGGGACCTCATAGAGCTTCATATCCGGCATATACTTAAGGAGAATGTCAAAGGTTTCCCTGACACCCGGCCCCATAATGCTTCTGCATATGGGAAACAGCTCCTGTGCTCTTCTAAACATTTCCTTTCCGTCTTCAAGATAGGGATTATCCTGACCGATGTATGAGCAAATTCTGCGGCTCCTGTTGTGCCTGACATCTTCCTGCAGTATCGGATGAGACTTGGCAAGCTCGATCATCTTGTATTCAAGTCCGTTTATATAAAATCGTTTCATTATGCCTTTCTCAATAAATTCATCTTCGAAAGCATAAATAACATTGGTTACATCCTTATCAAGCGCGCGCACGTTCATGTCATATGTACGTTTGGTCACAACTCCGTTTTCATCCGTATAGTCTGCCGTAAAATCCTTGAGATATCTGTAATTGTCATGAAGATTCCCAACCGACTGTTCCGCGTAGTGAACGAACACAAACGAATGCTCAAGATCCTTGTCTATGAAAAGATTTCTGTATCTGTGGCTTACCATGTAAGCAAAAGGAGAATCCTCCCCGAATGAGCTCTTGTTATCAAGCCCGCACAGATCATCGGTATCCGCTCCCCAGCAGGTAAACGAATATATCGGATGCTTCGTACGGCGAAAATCATCTCTTGCCATCGCTATCTTACACAGCGATCCTGTCTTGGCCGGAGTCTTGTAATAATCAAAGGGTTCCCCGCCGCAAAAGCTCCAGTTAAAGGTAGGGAATACGATGGAACCTTCCTCGCCTATAATATCAATGATGCCGTCTATCAGAATGTTCAGATCGGTGTCATCATCATGATGCATGCATTCATAAAGAAGTGATTTTACGTCGCTTGTAACGTATATTCTGTCACCTTTGTTAATTCCAAGGTGTTTTGCCAAATCTTTCAGTTTAATGTAATCCGGCATAGCTTCCTCCACTGCCTGCTTATTTTAATGTACAATAAAATAGTACAGAATACTCTGTACTATTTTACCGCAAAACACTCGCATATAAAACTAAAACTTTACTTGACGGTGGCACCCTCAAGCGCTATATCAACCGCCTTGTTCTTAACTGCGGTTTTATTGGTGTAGCCCTTACCGTATGTTTCTACCGAGCTGTTATAATAATCGTCGCCGCCATACATTTCCTTGACATTCGCTTCGGAATCGGCTTCACTTAAAACTATCCCTTCACTTTCAAGAATCGCCTGGTATACAAGATCCGACTTGGCAAATTTCTGAGACCTGTCAATGATGTCTGCATTATACTCCTCGTCGGTCATACCGATGAAGTCTTCGAAAGTTCCCGACTGCATTCCGTACTGCTGATACATCTGGTTCATATACTCATATGACTGCACATCTGAAAACTTAGTGGTTGACTCCACATTCTTGAGATACTTGCTGGGGAACTTGTTAACCGTCGAATTATCAACCACATAGTTCGTAACGTAATCCTTGAGCGATCCCTCATAATACTCGTCCTTAAGTGCCTGCTCGTACTCGGCAACCGTTGAGCCCATATCGGAATAGTTTTCCTTCACAAAATCGTCGTTGTATTCGGGATCTGCATAAATTCCGTGTATTGTAACGGCAAACTCCGCCGGTTTTCCTGCAAGATCAGCCTGACCGTAATCCTCGGGGAATGTTACCTTGACAGTAACGTCTTCTCCAGCCTTATGTCCTATGAGCTGGCTCTCAAATCCTTCTATAAACTGACCGCTTCCGATAGTAAGATCATATCCGTTTCCACCGGAATTTCCGCCTTCAAATTCTACTCCGTCCATTGTTCCTACGTAGTCTATATTAACCTTGTCACCGTCTGCTACCACACCTTCCTCTTTTAGAACCTGATGCGCAGCCAGATTTTGCTCAATAACATCCTTGAACTCTTCGTCGGTATAGGTTACCTCACTTAACGGAACCTCAATATTTTTGTAGTCACACAGAGTCACATAATCCGTAGCCTTGATCCCCTTGATGTAACCGTTATCATCAAGCTGTGAGGAATACTCTCCGCTTGCTGTTATCGTGTTGGCTTCTTTGATTATCACCCTCACAATTCCGAAAATCGCAAGACCTATAACGGCAACCGCAATAACGATGCCGACTATTTTCAATATAAGAGACTCTCTCTTTTTCTTAGCAGCATTCTGAGCTCTCTCTTCTCTTTTCTGTTTACTCTTGCTGACTGTACTTTCTTCCATAATATCTCTCCTTTACTTAACTTCTCTGTTGAAAATATCTTTTCCGTCATCAATCACACCGAATCTTTCGGATTCATCCTTGCGTCTCCACAGAAAATGAAATCGAAGCTCTTCGCCGGATCTGATCCTCGAAATATTCTGCCTATGCTTATAAAGCATTGCTACAGATGCGACAGCCATTATCGCGGACGGCACCCAAGTCTTGTATACGATGCCTATGGTTATCGGAACAATAAATGCCATCGTAATCGGAGCAAAACAGATATAATCGGTAATTATGGCTATAAAAAGAGCTGCTATAAACAGAACAATAAACATCACGTAATTGATAGCCAGAACCGTTCCTCCGAAGCAGGCCAGACCCTTTCCGCCCTTAAATCCCATATAAAAAGGAAAAATATGGCCAAGCACCGAACCTACTCCCGCAATGACACCTGCATAATTAATGTCCCCACTCATAGCTTCCGGGAACACATATTGAGCAATTCGAAAAGCAATAAATGCTTTAAGTATATCAAGGACAGCTATCGTCAGTCCGGCTTTTTTCCCGAGAACTATCACAACATTAGAAGCTCCGGCATTTCCGGACCCGTATTTTCTGATATCAAACCCTTTTAACTTGGAAAGAATAAAGGAAAGATTGATGCACCCGAACGCATAGCCGATTATCAGACTTCCCAGAATAACATTTATCATGATCTTCATAGGTGGGATTATACAGCATGGGACCTGTAGTGTCAAAGCATTACTGCAAAGGATACAGAAAGATTGCAAACTTAACAAGAGAGACGAGATCATGTATATTTACCATGATCTCGTCTGAGAAATTATTAATAAATCTTATTACTTATATGGATTCTCTGTCTTGTAGAGGTTTCCTGCCGGTCTGTTGTACTCAAGCTCCTCAGGAAGTACTCCGATGTACTTGAATACATCAAAGAGTGCCTTTCCGTGGTGTCCGAACGCAACAGCTCCATGATGAGGGAAATTACCGTCTATAAGAGCATAACGGTAGAATCTTCCCATCTCGGGTATAGCGAATACGCCGATACCGCCGAATGATCTTGTCTCAACAGGAAGAACTTCACCTTCCGCAACATAAGCACGAAGCTTATTATCAGCGGTTGACTGCAGGCGGTAGAATGTGATATCGCCGGGAGTGATGTCTCCTTCAAGAGTTCCGTTTGTAACCTCGATAGGAAGACTTCTTGCCATGATAGCCTGATACTTCATCTCTGCCTTGCAAAGCTTCTTGGAGCAAGTATTTCCGCAATGGAATCCCATAAATGTATCTGTAAGCTTGTAATCAAACTTGCCTTCGATAGAATCCTTGTACATGATCTTCGGAACAGAGTTGTTGATATCAAGAAGTGTTACGATATCATCACTTACACAGGTTCCGATGTACTCTGAAAGAGCGCCGTAAATATCAACTTCACATGATACGGGAATTCCGCGGCCGGTTAATCTCGAATTAACGTAGCAGGGAACAAATCCGAACTGTGTCTGGAA
>DGUG01000205.1:2489-2826 GCA_002394535.1 Lachnospiraceae bacterium UBA4316 | reverse complement strand
AGCCGTTCATGCTTATGGAAAGTACGCCGGGTGTTGTTAACTGGATGGAATACAATAAACTCAGACGTCCCGGTGTTCATATCCAGTTTTCTCTTCAGGCGCTTGCATCGGGATCTGACACCGTTCAGTATTTTCAGTTCAGAAAATCACGGGGCTCTGCCGAACAGTTCCACGGAGGAGTTGTAGATCACGCAGGTACGGACGATACGAGGGTGTTCAGGGAAGTTGCCCGTACAGGAGCGATGATGGAAGAACTCTCGGATCTTGAAGGAACGCTTTGGGATGCAAAGGCTGCGGTACTGTTTGACTGGGACAACTGGTGGGCAATTGAGGGTAC
>DGUG01000205.1:0-2347 GCA_002394535.1 Lachnospiraceae bacterium UBA4316 | reverse complement strand
GATGTTATATCGGCTGAAGATCCGTTTGACGGATACAGTCTGATAATCGCTCCTATGATGTTTTTGCTAAGGGAGGAAGTAGCTGACAAAATCAAGGAATATGTAAGCTGTGGCGGAACCATACTTGGGACATACATGATGGGATATGTAAATGAGAACTGCCTGTGCCATCTCGGCGGTTTTCCCGGGGCAGGGCTGTCTGATGTATTCGGAATCGTAAGTGAGGAGATCGATACACTGTATCCTACCGACACAAATGCCATCCACATTACGGATGACAGATTCGGAAAAGCGGACTGGACCGTTAAGGATTATGCCGAAGTTATCAAAGTAAGGGACGCAAACATAATCGGTGTTTATACACAGGACTATTATCGGGATCTTGCGGCACTTACATATAAGGAATACGGACGAGGGGTGGCTTACTATCAGGCTGCCAGAAGTAATCCGGAGGATATCAGGGAGTTTCTCAGAGCAATCCTTGATGCGGCCGGGATAGAAGTAAAAGATGTTCCTAAGGGGATTGAGTATCACAGGAGAAGGGATGATGAAAAATCATATGATTTTTACCTGAACATTTCAGAAGATACGGTAAGGGTTGAGGGGTGTGAACTTGCTCCAAAGGAAAGCCTTGTTGTCAGAACGGGAGCAGACGGCAGCGTACGGCATATGCGGGTTACGGAGAGCTTTCAAATTGCGTCAATGATATGATGATTAAACGCTTTAAGCGGATAAATAATTCAGGCGGGGTATTGATGATGGAGCAGTTTTCGAGAACGCAGTTGTTATACGGGGCAAGTAAAATGGAAAGACTTGCGGCTTCCAGAGTCGCTGTCTTCGGAGTGGGGGGAGTCGGAGGTTATGTGGTTGAGGCTCTTGCAAGAAGCGGAATAGGTGCTCTCGATATAGTAGATAATGACAAGGTCTGCCTGTCCAATATCAACCGACAGATAATAGCTACGCATAAAACAGTCGGACAATACAAGGTTGATGTGGCTAAAGAGAGAGTACTTGATATAAATCCGGAGTGTGAGGTCAGAACATACAAAGTGTTCTTTTTGCCGGAAACACAGGACGCATTTGATTTTAGTGATTATGACTATGTAGTAGATGCAATTGATACAGTTACCGGAAAACTTGCGATCATAGAAAAAGCAAAAGAGGCCGGAGTGCCTGTAATATCGTCCATGGGAGCGGGTAATAAACTGAATGCTTCATTGTTTGAGGTGGCTGATATTTACGAGACATCTGTTTGCCCTCTTGCTAAGGTAATGCGGCATGAGTGCAAAAAGAGAGGAATTGAATCTCTTAAGGTTGTTTATTCAAAGGAAAAACCGATTAAATGCTCAGAACAGAGGAAAGTACCGGGCTCGACAGCATTTGTACCTTCAGTTGCCGGTTTGATTATAGCAGGTGAAGTTGTTAATGATCTTGCAAATATCCATCATTTCTGCACTCGACACAGACCACTGCATTCAGGGTTGGGATAATAGCAAGCAGGCCAACTTCAATTTCAATAACGAGAGTTGATAATTCGCCGCTTACAAGGTTTGCTATGATCTGATAACAGCGCAAAAGCAGAAAGTGGTTTATAAAGAGAAATAACATTAATACAAAACCGGCAATCACCAGCCATAAGGCCCTGCTTGGAATGTCTGCTTGGATCATTTCCGTGAGAACATTATGATAGAAGACAGTAAGAGATTTTATGAGAATTACGTAAAGCAGATGATACATGACAGGTTCTCTTCCTACGAATCACGGATAGCTGTGGGGATCGCAGGGGAGGGGAGCGACTGCTTCGGTTATGATGATGCCATATCAAGGGATCATGACTTCGGGACCGGTGTATGTTTGTGGCTTGTTGATGAGGATGTCGGAAAGATCGGGAAAGATCTTTCAAAGGCCTATGAAGAACTTGTCAGGGCAAAGGAGAGATCATACTACACCGACAGACTCCGGGAGAGGCGGGGAGTCATGGCGGTTCATGATTTTTACTCGAATATCCTTCGCATAGACTGTAATACGGCTGACTGTGTGATGACAGAAGACCAGTGGCTCCTGCTTGACCATACGTGTCTTGCGACAGCGGTAAACGGAGAGGTTTTCAGGGACGATGCGGGTGTGTTCACGCGATTTAGGAGGCTTCTTCTTGACTATTACCCGGACAGGGTATGGCGTATCCGGATAGCGGAGAAGATGCATGAATACTCATCCGCTTTGCAGATAAACTACCAAAGGTGTATGGCAAGGGGCGATGTGGTTTCGGCGGAAGAGTGCCGGATAAAGGGAATGACGGCTGCCATGGAGCTCTTTTTCCTACTTAGGCGCACATATATGCCATTTT
>DGUG01000184.1 GCA_002394535.1 Lachnospiraceae bacterium UBA4316 | reverse complement strand
TTTCAATAAGCTCCGTTATGTTTCTTGATACGCTCTCAACCGTATCCACATCCTCGGATGAGACTGTAACTGTCTGATAAAGCTCATAACCTGCAAACGAATCGCCGACGTAGTTTCCCTCCTCGTTGTAATTCGAGTTGTATCTCCTGTTGATTTCAATCGCGGAAAATACTATGTCATCGCTTCCTATTCCCTTGTTATCAAGGTATCTTCTGATCTTGTCGGCATCACGGTTTAATATCGCATATGCATCTCCGGTTGTTTCCGCATACGCCGAGTACGTACCTCTCCATACGATAAGATCGGCTTCAAAATCAAGGCTCGCGGAACCTGTGGCGGACAGTCCGCCTCTGTTGCCGGATTTTGCCTCCACAAATCCGCGTGTCAGAATAAAGGTACATACTATAGCTGCCGCCGCCAAGGCAAACACACTTACCAGTATGACTATTGATCTTACGATTCCTGTTGTTTTGTTGTCGTTTTCCATTCTCAGTTATCCCTTTCCTTATTGCTATGTTCCTGTTTTCTGATGTTATCTATGTTTTCGGTTGAGCCGCCGCCGGTATCATCCGCGGCACGGAACTCTCCCTTATCCACCAGTCTTAAAAAAGCATCCACCACATCCGGTGTAAGCTGCGTTCCCGAAACTTCCCTGATGATCGAGACGGCCTTATCAAAATTCATGCGCTTACGGTACGGACGGTTAGAGTACATCGCGTCAAAGCAGTCGGCAACCGCAATGATCTGCGCCGCCCGGGGAATATTTTCCCCGTGGAGTCCGTTAGGATACCCCTGCCCGTCAGGCCGCTCATGGTGTGATCTCGCACCTGTCGCAAGATCCGGCATGATACTGATATCCTTCAGCACTTCGTAACCTTTGGATGTGTGTGATTTTATGATCTCATATTCCTCATCCGTAAGCTTGCCGGGCTTGTTGAGAACAGCCTTCGGAATACCGATCTTACCCACATCGTGAAGCAGGGCAATCCTGTAATACCTCTCTACGGTTTCTTCATCATACCCCAATTCCCGGGCAAGCATGGAAGTGTACTTTGCCACCCGCGAAGAATGTCCGTTTGTGTAACTGTCCTTCATATCGATAACCCTTGCAAAGGCTGTCGTGATCTCTCTGATGAAAGTCTGGTTTTCCTGCTGTTTTTGCAGCAATCCCTCCGTCTGCCTGCGCATCAGATAGATTCCCACAAGAAATGTGAAAATCAGAACGCCCAGTCTTGTATAACCGGATGAACCGTAGCTTTGCTTCAGGTAATATCTTGTAAAATCTATTCCCACTCCGATCAGCAGCACCAGTATACCCAAAGTGAGACTGCGAAGCAGTTCTGTCTGGATAGTATTCTGCCTGATGCCTCTCGCTATCAGAAATGCTATTATCGCAAATGCCACAACTATTATCACATGGCTAACCGGCAACATATAATAATAATCCGATATGCCGTAATATGTCAGAAGTACCTGTGCTATAAAATCAACGAGACACACATAAAGCGTTGCCGATACAAGTTTTGAATGACTGTATCCCGTTGCTCCCGCAAAAAAAGACACGGCAGGATAAGGCAGAAAGATCAGGCATATGTATGTGATCACACGGACTATCGCCGGATGCCGCGTCAGAACCTGAAGCAGCAGAGTGTCATTATACCCTATGAATCCTATCAGAATACAGAGTACTCCAAAAGAGATAAAATCAAGTCCGACGGTATTCATGAGGACTCTTGCGAAAATGCCTATTGCAAGAAACATTAAACCTACAAGAACGATCTGTGAAGAAAGGCCAAAGGCTCCCAGATTCCGTCTGAACAGATCTGTCATATACCGGCTGCCGTCCCCTATAACCACATCATTTAATGCAACAGGCGTCTTCGGAAAGACCGGTTCAAGATGCAGTCCCAGAATCTCTGTGTTCTCCGGTATGGCGATCGTATGAGCATACATACCATATGATATTCCAAGCCTCTTTGGAATGTCCGGATCATAACTGTATATGAGCTTCCCGTCAGCGTACACATCCAGCACAGTATCTATGCTCTTCATACACAGTGATTTTCCCTGCAGGTCAATGTCACTCACATCTCTCGACAGATCCATAATCCCGGAATGCTGTTCATACAGATCCACAATCTCGTTTGATTCCGTAATCCACTCCGCATTCACCGGAATGCTTTCTTCTATGAACGGTAATGCACTTTTTCTGTCCAGAAATATTGAAACAACAATAAATAATATGAAAATTGAGAAAAATACAATCTGCTCTTTCGGCTGTCGTATGTTCGGTCTTGCACTGTTTTGCGGCCTGTTTGTTTCCTTATCCGCCATTTGAACACCTGCCTGTGATTTTCTGATAAATATATCTGTGGTATATTCTATCATTTTTTGTTGACGGAAGAAACCATAACCGGCTGTCCGAAAATAATAAATCCCGCTCAAAACTCTTACCGGCTTGAGCGGGATTTCCTGTTATGTCATATAATCAGATAGTGAACATCTTAACATTATCACGCAGTTCCATGGCAACGACTTTCAGATTTTCCGCCTGTTCCACAACATTTACCATGTTATCGTCAAGCATCGAAAGGGATGCACTTGTCTGCTGAGTAGATGCGGCATTTTCCTCTGATACGGAAGACAGTGATTCAACCGAATCCATAATAGAGTTCTTGTTACCTTCAAGGGTTTCAACAAGTTCCACTATCCTGTTGTTACCTTCCTCGGTTTCATGCAGCATTCCGAGCATCCTCTCAAAGGAATCACTCATACTGTTGAGAGCTGCCGTCTCATCCTCCGTTGCCTTTTTGATGGCATCGGTAAGGGATTTGTTCTGATTCGACAGATCGGTAATCTGTTTGAGCATGCTTGAGATCTCGTTTGCGGCACTGTTAGACTCTTCTGCCAGATCCTTGATGTTATCCGCAACAACCGCAAATCCGCGGCCTGCCTCACCGGCACGTGCTGCTTCAATCGATGCGTTAAGTGCAAGCAGGTTGGTCTGGTTGGCAATTGAAATGATAAGATCCGCAGCCTGGCTGATACGGGATACAACTTCGGCGGTTTCGCTGACAGATTCCGAAACGTGATTTGCTTTCTCTCTCGTGTTCTGACCTGAAGTAACAAGTTCTCCCAGTTCACTTTGAACCCTCAGCGATTCTTCCATAACGTTTCGGCCGTTTTCAAGGTTTGAATTGGCAGCCCCGAGAACATTTTCAACCGCATTTCCGATACTTACGGTGATACCCGCTGCACTTTGAACATCGGTTGCCATTGCAGTTGCACCGTTCGCAAGATCCGATACAGCCTGGTTGATATCAGCCGTTGCTGTCTGGCTGTCCGATATTTTTTCTTTTGCAACATTTGCTCCGTCATCCACATTCTGCGCACTTGCGATTATTCGCTTAAGCGCCTCGTGAAGGTTATGTCTCATATTTTCTGCCGCTAAGGCGATTCCTTTGAATTCCTTAACGGGCGAATCAACTTCCAAATGGGTGACAAAATCACCGTTTGACATGTTATCGATTGCTCCCTCTACTCTCTTCACGCCGTCGGACAATGATTTTGCCGTGACGAGAACAAGCAGGTAGATCAAAATGATGATGATAGCAAATACAATGCTGAGTGTGATGATCTTACTCTTAATATCCGATTTGGCAATTGCCTCTTCCTCTTCTGCCCATTTCTCAACTATATCCGACATGTTCGAGATTGAATCACGTGTTGTCTCAAAATCCTCGTTAAAAGCGGTAATATCGCCCTCCTCAGTTTTGAAATCATATACGCCAAGCCATGCCTCATAGTTTGTGGTAAACTCCTCCGAGAAGTCTTTGTAAGTTTTGCCGTCAATGGAGATTCCGGTATAAAGATAAGAATCGGTCTGGGCTATCTCATTTGCCTTGCTGATCCTCTCAAGAGTCTGAGCAAGATTCTCATCAAATGAAGCTGATCTTGCAGCATACAACTGATTCATCACATCCTCGGGAAGACTTCCGTCAGACTGGCTAATACTCATGTACTGCTGCGCAGCATTCATTGCCTGATAAAAATCGCGATCCGCATTTACCAGATTGCTGTTGATCTGGTAGAGCTTATCATAATACAGTGCTTCAGCATCGGAATATGTGCTGTTCATTTCTCTGCCAAGCATAAATATTGAGACGATCAGACATATAACCGCCGGCAGTACAAGCATCTGTAGTGCCACCATAAACGAAAGATTTGCTTTACCGAAAAGTTTCTTCATTAAGTGTTCTCCTTTTTCCGCACATACTGTAAAGTTTCATAAGAAGCTCTACATCCCCCTATATCATATTACTATGGCCTCATATATCTTGTAAACATAATTCTCGTGAAAAAGCTGCTAGTACAAAAATCCCCGTAAACACTTTGTTTACGGGGATTCTTATTCAGGTGGATAGTGGGACTCGAACTCGCCATCCGCAAAAGATAGCATTAGAAAATATTGATTTTATGGGAAAGGAGCGAGTCCGCAACGCTCCTTTTTTTGTTGGATACACATAGCAATTCGGATTTCACATCTTTTCTTGACGCTGTTATGCGTCTATTTTTTTGCATTTTTTCCCGATTCACGCCCATTTCGGCAAATTTTCTCATTATTGTAAGTAGGGGCTATTCTTAAAACTTTTCAAATCAGTTGCTCCACTTGATCTTCCATATATTCTCTATTGTATCCTGTTTAGTCTTTCTGATAAGATAGCATCCTGCTACAAGAAGCGTCACCGAAACCGCCAGTATAATCACATAATACGAAATACCAACATTCCCGCTATCAGAAACTACAATGCCCTTTTCATTGATGGTTGGATCTGTAACAAAATTGATAAAATCATACACAGCGTGAGCAATCATTCCCGGGATTACCGAGCCGGTCCTCAGATATATTCCGGCGAGAACAAAACCGCCACAGGTTGCCATGAATGCCTGTATCAAAGTCATGACAGGATCTGCTCCTACGAATATATTTGTCAAATGGAGCGGTCCGAAGATGACAGATGAGATAATTACTGCTGCCACTGCCCTATTCTTCACCTTCAGATATCTCATTCCTATAGGAATAAGCATCGCCCTGAAAATGGTCTCCTCACTAATGCCAGCCATTAGTGCCAGGCACACGAAAGAAACTGATGGTTTGAAAGCAAGTCCACTATATATAGCATTTATGATTATGC
>DGUG01000007.1 GCA_002394535.1 Lachnospiraceae bacterium UBA4316 | reverse complement strand
GACAGTAAAGACGAGAACGTTACGGACGACAACACGGATAAGCTGAACAATATAGTCAGGCACACAAAGAACAAGCCTGGGATGGGGATCAAGTATATGAAGAGCTGGGAACGGGACAGAGAATTGATCAGGGAAGAGCGAAGGCGTACAGATAAGTATCATGAAGACAAGAGAACAAGCACTTAACTACGGGCTTTCTTTTCCGGATACCTACCAGGATGCTCCGTTTCACGATAACAACTGGCAACTGGTGAGGTATAGGGGAAACAAGAAGGCATTCCTTTGGACATATGAGAGAGAAGGGTTCGTTAATCTTAATGTAAAGGTGGATCCGGGTAAGGCATTTTTCTGGCGGGATATTTACGAATCGGTCATACCCGGATATCACCAGAACAAGGAACATTGGAACACAATTATTCTGGATGGGAGCATTCCGGATCGTGATATCAAGTGTATGATAGCTGAGAGTTATGACCTGATCTCTGATAATCCGACCAAAAGGATTTATGAAGCGGTTAAAAAGATTCCGAAAGGAAAGGTTGCAACATATGGTCAGATAGCGGAACTTGCCGGGGATAAAAGGATGGCACGAGCGGTAGGAAACGCATTACACAAGAACCCTGATCCTGATAATATACCTTGCTTCAGAGTGGTCAATTCTAAGGGAGAACTTGCCGGAGAATTTGCCTTCGGAGGTGCCGGAGAGCAGGAAAAGCTTCTTATGGCTGACGGTATTGAGGTAACGGATGGAAGGGTGAATCTTAAGAAGTATCAGTGGGAAGAATGTTAATATTCGTCAGCGAAACCTGATCTCCGGTGATCGCTGCATAAACATCCGTTGTGTCATCATCTATCGTTGTCACGTTTTTGATGTATATCCTCCATCACGGAAAACTCGATGCACTTAACGATAATATGTGCCGTAAAAGCCTTTTTTTCAATGTTCTGCTCGAGAAGCATATTGAAAAGGAAGAAGACGCATATTATGATGCTTATATAAAACACATGCCGTAGAGGAGGTTAGAAATGGTAAAACACGTCATATTATGGACACTTAAGGAAGAGTATTCGGATGATCAGATAGCCGGGATCAAGGCAGGTATCAAGAGCGGCCTTGAGGGTCTTAAGGGAGTTGTTCCGGGACTGATTGATATAAAGGTCAATATCAATCCCCTTGCCAGTTCCAACTGCGACCTGATGTTAGATTCAACCTTCGAAAACGAAGAGGCATTGAAAGGGTATGCTGTACATCCGAGTCATGTAGATGTTGCAAATACCAAGGTCAGACCATTTACCGCAAGCAGGGTTTGTATGGATTACGAAGTTTAGGCAGACCGGAGAAGCAGAACAGGTATTGAAGTAAATGGACGAGAGAATAAAAAAACAGATTGATTTTTCACTTGAGATAGACAAAGAGAAGAACATATTCCGTCAAACCCATCTTACGGATCACGGAAGGAATGAGAATGATGCGGAGCATGCATGGCATATGGCCATAATGTCATATCTGTTCAGGGAATATGCAAATGAAGATGTGGACATCTCAAAGGTAATGCTTATGTGCCTCATACATGACATAGTGGAGATAGATGCAGGGGATACCTATGCTTATGACGATGAAGCCATTAAGAGCCAGAAAGAGCGGGAAGAAAAGGCAAAGCAGAGGATTTTCTCTATCCTTCCGGATGACCAGAAAGAAGAACTGATGTCTTTGTTTGATGAATTTGAAGAAAATGCAAGTCCTGAGGCAAGATATGCTCATGCCATGGATAATCTGCAGCCGCTTATCTTAAATAACAGTAATAACGGCGGAGACTGGAAAGAACACGGAATTAAAGCTGACCGTGTATACGAGAGGCAGTCCAAAACACGTCTTGGCTCCGAAAAACTGTATGAGATCACAGACCGGATAATTCGGGAAAATATAAAAAAGGGAAACCTTTAGTTAAAAAACGGGCATCCATAGGATGCCCGCCTTTGTAATAAGAGATAAGATATTGCAGCTATCTTATGACCACTTTTCTGAGTGTGAAAACTCCTCGTAATACTCTTCGATAAACTCCATAAATTTCTTCAACATAATAATCGCCTCCTTATTATTTTTACCTTCAACCTGTTGCCCCGAGGAATCATTTCCTCTTTCTGAGCATATAATAAGCCCAAATGTTTACATAGTAAAATACATATAATATAATAGTGACGATACCTTTCAGGTATAGTACAAGATTAAAATAGGAGTCGTGTTATGGAACTTCGGCATTTAAGATATTTTCTTGCGGTATGTGAAGAGATGAACTTTACCCGTGCTGCCGAAAAACTCATGATAGCGCAGCCGCCGCTAAGCCGCCAGATCAAGGATCTTGAAGATGAGGTGGGAACAAAACTGTTTGTAAGAGAGCATCACACCCTGCAGCTTACGGAAGAAGGAATCAGATTCAGAACCTATGCCAACCGTATCATAGCGCTGGCTGACGCTTCCGTTGAAGATATAAGGGAAATGCATACGGGCTTAAAAGGTACTGTCTATATCGCACAGGTGGAAGGAAAAGCGCCGAGACTTACAGCAGGTTTTATATCATCTTTTTCCGAAAAGTATCCTCAGGTTCAATATAATATCTGGAACGGGAATTCCGATGAGGTCACACAGCGTGTCAGGAACGGGCTGGCAGATGTGGGTATAATTATGGAGCCTTTTGATCCGCAGGGTTTGCACAGTATGCCGGTATATACGGAAGCGTGGGTTGCGATTTTCTCACGCACACATCCGCTTGCAAAGATGAAGGGCAGGACTGTACCACTTGAAAAACTCGGTGGATATGATCTTATCATTCCGTCGAGAGAGTCCCGTCTGCAGGAGATAGAAGACTGGTTTGCGCCTACGGGGGTTATGCCTTCAATCCGGGCGAGAATCGCAAATGCAACAAGTGCATATGAACTTTGCGAGAAGAATGTGGGGGTTGCGATATACCCGGAGGCGGTTGCGGATCTGGTCCATGACGATTCTGTTCTTATTAAGGAAATCTCTCATCCGAAGAGAATGACAACATATGTGCTCATATATCCGGAAGACCACTTGCCATCCCCGGCAGCAGGAAGATATGTGGAGCATATAAGAGAGAATATCGAAAAAAACTGAGATCATTTCAAGACCTGCACAAGTGTGATATAATATGTCACGACTTCAGTCGGGACAGCCCGAGCGCTAAAATTATTCTTAGGAGTTTATATTCTGACATGAGCAAAGAACTGGCAAAAACATACGATCCTTCTTCGATGGAAGGAAGATTATACGAAAAGTGGGAGAAGAACGGCTATTTTCATGCAAAAGTAGACAGGTCGAAAAAGCCCTTCACTATAGTGATGCCGCCTCCGAACATTACGGGGCAGCTTCATATGGGACATGCCCTTGACAATACTATGCAGGACATTCTTATAAGGTTTAAGAGAATGCAGGGATATAATGCGCTCTGGCAGCCGGGAACAGACCATGCGAGTATCGCCACGGAAGTAAGGGTTATGTCGGAACTCAAGAAGCAGGGCATAGACAAGCATGATCTCGGACGCGAAAAATTCCTTGACAGAGTATGGGAGTGGAGAGAAGAATACGGCGGCAGGATCACGAAGCAGCTTCGGAAAATGGGAAGCTCATGTGACTGGGAGCGGGAACGCTTTACGATGGATGAAGGCTGTAACAAGGCTGTTACGGAAGTCTTTGTCAACCTGTACAACAAGGGACTTATTTACAAAGGTGCGAGAATAATAAACTGGTGTCCGGTGTGTAATACATCCATATCCGATGCGGAGGTTGAATATGTTGAGCAGCCCTCCCATCTGTGGCACATTAAGTATCCGCTTGTTGATGAAAACGGTAAACCTTCAACTACGGAATTCCTGACATTTGCCACAACACGTCCCGAAACGATGCTGGGGGATACCGCTGTTGCGGTTCATCCGGATGATGAGAGATATACAAAACTTCACGGCAGAAGTGTGTGGCTTCCCATTGTTAACAAGGCAATACCTGTAGTTGAGGACACCTATGTTGACATGGAATTCGGAACCGGTGTTGTTAAGATAACTCCGGGACACGACCCTAACGACTTTGAGGTCGGAAAGCGCCACGACCTTCCTATCGTTAACGTCATGAATGATGACGGAACGATAAATGAGAACGGCGGTAAATATGAGGGAATGACAGACCTTGATGCAAGAGAGGCCATTGTAGAAGAATTAAAAGAGGCGGGTCTTCTCGTTAAGATTGAGGATTATGCCCATAATGTCGGTACCCATGACAGATGCGGTGCAACGATCCAGCCCCTTGTAAAACAGCAGTGGTTCGTGAAGATGGACGAGCTTATTAAGCCTGCCAGGCGTGCCGTTGAAAACGGGGATATCAAGCTTGTTCCGCCGAGAATGGACAGAACATATTACAACTGGACCGATAATATACGAGACTGGTGTATCAGCCGCCAGTTGTGGTGGGGACACAGGATTCCCGCTTATTACTGTGCGGACTGCGGCAAGATGCATGTATCCAAAACACCGGTTACAAAGTGCCCGGACTGCGGAAGTACTAACATCAGTCAGGATGAGGATACACTCGATACATGGTTCTCATCGGCTCTTTGGCCTTTTTCTACACTGGGATGGCCCGAGAAAACGGAAGAGCTTGACTATTTTTACCCTACGGATGTTCTGGTGACGGGTTACGATATCATCTTCTTCTGGGTTATCAGAATGATATTCTCGGGGTATGAGCATATGGGAGAGAAGCCCTTTTCCACCGTATTGTTCCATGGCCTTGTGCGTGACGGTCAGGGACGCAAGATGAGCAAGTCCCTCGGCAACGGTATTGATCCTCTCGAGGTAATAGAAAAGTACGGCGCCGACGCACTCCGCTTTACGCTTGTCACCGGTAATGCACCCGGTAATGACATGCGCTTTACCGATGAGAGAGTTGAGGCGAGCAGAAATTTTGCCAACAAGGTCTGGAATGCTTCGAGATTTATCATGATGAACATGGAAGGAAAGAGCATTACAAAACCTTCCGATGATGATCTGCATGCCGAAGACAGATGGGTTCTTTCGAAGCTTAATAAAGTCATCCGCGAAGTAACCGATAACATGGAAAAGTTTGAACTCGGTATTGCAGTACAGAAGGTGTATGATTTTATCTATGATGTTTTGTGCGACTGGTACATCGAGATGATCAAACCGAGACTGTACAATACTTCAGATGAAAAATCATCCAATGCGGCACTTTATACATTAAAGAGTGTACTAATCGATTCACTAAAACTCCTGCATCCCTATATGCCGTTTATTACAGAGGAGATATACTGTACACTGACAGAGTCGGATGATTCGCGTGAAGCTGAGTCAATCATGATCTGTTCATGGCCCGAATACAGAAGTGAGCGTGAATATGAGCAGGATGAGGAGATGATCGAACTTATCAAGGAAGCGGTTCGCGGTATCAGAAATGTGAGAAGCAATATGAACGTGGCTCCCTCTAAGAAGGCAAATGTCTATATCGTTACCGAAGATGACAAGGTAAAGGATGGGTTTGAAAAAGGCCGGCTCTTCTTCGAGAGCCTTGCGGGTGCATCCGGGACCTTTATTCAAAGGGATAAGAGCGGCATAGACGATGATGCGGTTTCGGTTATGATCGCAAATGCAACACTTTATATTCCGTTTGCGGAGCTTGTTGATATATCTGCCGAGATAGAGAGACTTGAAAAGGAGAGGACGCGTCTTGAAGGCGAGATAAAACGCTGTCAGGGAATGCTCTCAAACGAGAAGTTCATAAGCAAGGCACCGGAAGCAAAGGTTAACGAAGAAAAGGAAAAACTTGAAAAATATACGCTGCTGCTTGACCAGGTTAAGGAGCGGCTTGACACTCTTGGGTCAAAATAACTGATTTGAAAGCAGGAATGCCATGGCTGTTTCGACTGAAAAATGGAGATGCAACATATCGGATGATTCCATGACCGCAACGGTTTTTCTGACCGAGCCCAAAGAGGGCGAAACATTAACCGTTGAGGATGTTTCTCATTATCTGCGTACAAACGGTGTTTTGTACGGGATTATTTATTCCGAGATTGAAAAGGCAGTCAGGGATAGAGTGTTCCTGAAAGATATTGTTGTGGCAAGAGGAAAGAATCTTGTTGAGTCGCAGAACGGGTATTATGATTTTCTGTTTAATCTGGGAGAGATCAAGCACCCGACCATAAGGTCGGACGGATCGGTCGACTATCAGAGTATGAGTGTTATTCAGTCAGTCAGCCCCGGAGATACACTTGCAGTATACCATCCCGCTGTTCCCGGGACTTCGGGAATGGATGTCAAAAATCGTGAGATAAGATGCAAGCCTGCCAAAGAGCAGCCACAGCTCAAAGGAAGTGGATTTGATGTTTCCTTTGACGGAAACACATATACCGCCAATATGGAAGGCCGTGTCGAGTATAGCAATTTCAAACTTCACGTCCGCGATTTGTATGAACTTCGCAAAGACCTGGATCTTGTTACGGGAAGAATTGATTTCCGCGGTGATGTTGTTGTGCACGGAAATGTATGTACGGGAACTTATATTCGTGCTACCAAATCGGTTACGGTTGACGGAACTGTTGAAGGAGCAACGATAATTGCCGAGGGAGATATTGTTCTCAAGAAGGGAATACAGGGCGGAGGCAGGGCAAAACTTGTTTCCGGAGCAAATGTATATGCTGATTTTATAGAGTTTTCCGAAGTGAAGGCAAAAGGATGTGTTGAAGCGAATATTATCCTGAACTCAATCGTATCAGCGGGCAAATCAGTGGTTGTAAAAGGCAAGAGAGGGGCAATAATCGGCGGCACCAATTACAGTGTCGGGGAAATGACAACAACCCATGCAGGCAATAAAGCTGAGGTTAAAACGGTTGTAGCATCCGGAATAAGTGATGATTATGACAAGCGACATCACCTGCTTACATCAAAAGCGGACAGCGCAAAAGAAAGCATCAAAAAGATTAAAAAAGAGATCGAGATGATAAGGGATGTCAGGATTACCAACGACCCGAAGGATGTAAAAGATGCCAAGATCAGCCAGTTGCAGAGAAGACTTAAGCGTGATGAAAGGATGCTTGAACACGTTGAAAAGGAACTGGCCGAGATCGAGGAAACTATAAATGTCGGGGCTGAGGCCGCGGTTTCGGTTGAGGATACTGTAAATCCCGGAGTGACGGTAAGAATTGACAATAAAGAGCTGAAGATTAGCAATACTATGCAGCATGTGAAATTTTACAGACCTGCAGGAAGCAGCGATATAGAGGTTAAAACGATATGATTAATTTTGAAGAGGAACTCAAGAAGTTTCATCCGAGCATGGAGGTTGAAGAGGTTGAGAGTGCCGTAAGAGAGCATGAGCTTACGGATATGACAGACATAATGGCTGAAATGCTTAGACGTGAAAAAGAGAACAAAGAATTATGAAGTGTTTTGTTTGCGGCAATCGGCTTGGACCTGAGGATTACTGTACTTCGTGCGGAACAGATATAAGGATTTACCGTCATATTATGTGTATGTCGAACATGCTGTATAATGACGGACTTGCCAAGGCAAATGTACGTGATATTTCCGGGGCTATAACCTCTCTTAACGAGAGTCTGAAATACAATAAGAGAAACATTGATGCAAGAAATCTGCTGGGGCTGTGTTACTTTGAAAGAGGTGAGGTAGTCCCGGCTCTTTCCGAGTGGATAATAAGCAAGAATTATGAGAGCAAGAAGAATATTGCCGATGAGTATATCAACTTCCTGCAGAGCAATCCCTCGCGTCTTGATACGATAAACCAGACTATCAAAAAATATAACCAGGCGCTTAATTTCTGCTATCAGAACAGTCAGGATCTTGCGATGGTTCAGCTAAAAAAAGTTCTGTCCATCAATGAAAATCTTATAAGCGGATATCAGCTTCTGGCGCTTTTGTATATCGAGTCAAACGATTATGAAAAAGCCAGACGGACACTTCTTCGTGCACTCAGGATTGACAGAAACGACACAACTACCCAGCGTTACCTAAAAGAGATTAATAATCTGATAATACAACAGTCGGAGAGTAAAGACCCAAAAGCAAAGGGCAGCAATCTGGCAGTTCAGGACATCATTACCTACCAGAATGGAAACGACACAATAATACAGCCTGTTGGGACTAAGGAAAAACGGGGCTTTTCGAGCATTATAAACATAGCGATAGGTCTTGTTATCGGTATTGCCATAAGCTGGTATCTGATTCTTCCGGGTAAGATCAGCACGGCAACAAAGGAAAATGATGAGAAATTTATGGCTGTAAGCGAGGAACTTGCGGCGGAGAAAGCCTCACATCAGGAGGATGTCAAAAGAGCAGAGACTGTTGAGGCACAAAACCAGGAACTGTCGAGACAGATTGATGAATTAACCGGAACAAACGGTGCCACAAGCGAGAATGACAGGCTTCTGCGGGCTGCGCTTTTGTATCTTGAAGATCCCGCAAATTCCGGAAAAGCTATGGAGGAACTTGCCGATATAGGGCAGGATTATCTTGCTGATTCATCCGAAAGCTTCAAAGCTTTATATGCAAAGGTTCAGGAAGTTTCATCGGGATCGGCGCTTACAGATTATATCGACATAGCAAAAGAGGCGCTCAAGACCAAGGATTACAAGATGGCAATAGAGTACTATTCAAAAGTCTGTGACCTTGCGCCGGATAATTCCGACTATATTATGGAACTGGCATATGCGTACCGTGAGTCGGGAGATACGGAAAAAGCCAATGAACTCTATAGACGTGTCATGAGTGATTTTTCCGGGACAGAGAATGCGATAGATGCTGCTGAATTTATTACAGAGTAAGGCAATAAGATGAAGAATAATACTGTTATTAAACCTATCATGGCGATCGCCGTATTTGCACTCTTTCTTGCGTTTTGTTTTGACCTTTCAACGGAGAGTATTAAAACTCCGGGGTTTTGTTTCCTAATCGTTTGTACTGTTCTTACGATTGTCATATTTAGAAATAACCTTCCAAGGACTGCAGTCTTTTATACAATGCTTACCGGGATGCTGCTAAAACTTGCTTACGTAATATATACCCCGGTATGGTGCCGTCAGCATGATGTTATAGATTTCGGAGCCGGAGAGGGTCATGCTGCATACATGGAGTATATCCTGTCGCATAAGGCACTTCCTGATTTTGACCCGAGAAGTGTATGGGCTTTTTTCCAGCCGCCGCTTCATCATCTGGTAAGTGCAGTTTGGATGTGGTTTAATATCCGTGTGGGTGTCGCAGAGAATCGTATGCACAAGAATGTTCAGATACTTCCGCTTTTGTATATGTGCATACTGATGTTTGTCGTATATCTTATATGCAGAGAACTTAATATGCGGCGTGGTTTACTTGTGACAATGCTTGCCGTATCTTTTCATCCTATATTTATTCTGATGTCGGGAAGCATCAACAATGATGCTCTTGCGGTGCTTTTGACTGTTATTTCAATCTATGTTGCCATATTGTGGTACATGTACCCGACGACGGGAAAAATAGTTCTTCTTGCCGTGACGATCGGACTCGCAATGTCGGCTAAACTTTCATCAGCACTTGTTGCGCCTTCTATCGGTTTACTGATGATACTTAAGTGTAAAAATGATACCGAAAACTTCAAAGACAAAGCGAAGACCATATCATATCTGTTGGAATTTCTGGCTTTTGCCGTCATTGTATTCCCTCTGGGACTGTGGTGGCCGGTTAGAAACAAGGTGCTTTTTAACATGCCTGTAAATTACATTCCCGAAGTTGGCGAACATGTGTCAAAAAGAGGGTTTATTCCGACGATACTTGATGTGAGAACGGCATCGCCTTTCCTGTATATGAAATCAAACGGCTTTTCATATGATGAGTATAATCTTATTCTTGCTACAATAAAATCATCGCTTTTCGGCGAGGGTGATTTTGCAAGGATATCCGCGGCGGTTAACGTTTTGGGATGGATACTGTTTGGGCTTGCCGTAGTCATACTTATACTTCAAATAACAGCGATGATACGCACCTGTATATCAAAAGAAGCGGGACCTGACCCGATGATAAAAATGTTTTTGAGTGTAACATTCATAACATTCCTTGCCGGTTATCTTTTGTTTGCAATAAAGGGAGGTAATCTGTCCGCGATGGATTACAGATACTCGGCGGCTTCTGTTGCTGTTATGGCGATTTTTGCGGGCCTTATGTACGATCGTGAAGAGGTACTGGGCAGAAATGTTCTTCGATACGTATTGCTAGGTGTGACCTTGGCATTCGCGGTGGCATCCTGCTTGTTTTATTTAGTAATCGGACTATAGGGGCAGTGAGCACGGACGTTCGAATTTTTCACCCGGTCACCCGTGACGCAGCATAGTTTGTGGTTCCCTTCAAGGCTGTGCTAAAGCAGCCCGGGATGGCCTCTGAAAAATTGACGCCGTGTTCACTGCATTGGATTAAGTATTACAGCAATTAAGCAGAGACAACAAGGAGACATATTATG
>DGUG01000195.1 GCA_002394535.1 Lachnospiraceae bacterium UBA4316 | reverse complement strand
TCCTGAGCGTTGTAGCTTTCGGGGCCAAATGACTTGGCATATCTTATTGCCTCATCCTTTGATGAAAACTTACCGAGAACACGGCAATTGTTATTCTCCACAACTTCCCATGGGAAAAAGGGATCATATTCCGGAAGACCTTCTGCGTATACAATCATTCCCCCGCTTACGTTTTCAAGTGCATCATCGCTTATCTTATTCATATCTTTCATGAGCCTCCTCCTTTTTTGCTTAATCCTTTTGCAATATTATAGTATCAGATAATCTGTCACATTTCTGTCACACAACTAATAAACTTACCGGTCAATATCCTTTCCCTTTCTACTATAACACAACGCGAACTTATGATATAGTAATAAATAATAATAACATTTACAGGGGGATTTCATATGAAAACACTCAAAAACATTGCAGACCGCTACAATAAGACAAGTCTTATTATCAGAATAATCATCGGACTTGTCATAGGCGCCGTGCTGGGGCTTATCTCCGGTAATCTCGGAGTTATAGCACTTCTCGGAGATCTGTTTGTAGGTGCACTCAAGGCAATTGCTCCGGTTCTCGTATTTGTTCTTGTTGTTTCTGCTCTCGCACAGGGCAACGACAAGCTTGACAGCAGGTTCGGAACAGTCATAGCACTGTATATGATAAGCACATTCCTCGCATCTGTCGTTGCGGTTATCGGAAGCTTCATCTTTCCCCAGACCCTCAAGCTTTCGGCAAGTGCCGAGGCAGAGTCGGTTCCCACCGGGATCGGCGAGGTACTTGGCAATCTGCTCAAAGGAATGGTAGGAAATCCTATCAATTCAATCGCAGAGGGAAGATATATAGGAATACTTTTCTGGGCAGCTGTAATCGGAATCGCTGCCAAAAAGCTGGCCTCAGATACAAGCAAGAAATTTATGGAAGACATTGCAGAAATAGTATCATGCGCAGTCAGATGGATAATCAATCTTGCTCCTTTCGGTATTATGGGACTTGTGTACAGCAATGTTTCCACAAACGGATTATCCATTTTTACCGACTACGGAAAACTTCTTCTGCTCCTTGTTGGATGTATGCTTACGGTTGCCCTTGTCGTGGATCCGTTCATTGCGTTTCTTACACTTAAGAAGAATCCGTATCCCCTTGTGTTCAGGTGCTTAAGAGAATCCGGTATTACCGCTTTCTTCACAAGAAGCTCGGCAGCCAACATTCCGGTAAATATGGAACTATGTGAAAAGCTTGGTATGGACAGGGAGATGTATGCGGTATCCATACCACTCGGGGCAACGATCAATATGGATGGTGCAGCTGTAACCATAGCGGTTATGAGTCTTGCTGCAGCAAATACGGTAGGTATTTCCGTTGATCTTCCTACCGCACTTGTCCTTAGTCTTATTGCTACTCTCGGAGCCTGCGGGGCATCCGGTGTTGCCGGAGGGTCCTTGCTTCTCATTCCCATGGCCTGCTCACTGTTCGGTGTTCCGGCTGATGTAGCGATGCAGGTTGTAGGTGTCGGATTTATCATAGGTGTTGTTCAGGATTCGGTTGAGACAGCTCTTAATTCATCCGGTGATGTAATGTTTGCCGCAACCGCTGAATATGCCAAGTGGAAAAAAGACGGCAAATCCCTTCCAACCTTCCTTGGCGGAGATACCAAAATAGATATCTGAACATGGCAGAAGATTCATCTCTTACAAATACATACCCCGCAATTCTCGTCGGACTGAGAACAGATGAGTCCGACGATGAATTCGAACACTCAATGGAAGAGCTGGCAAGCCTTGCCGAAGCATGTGACTTAAGTGTAAGATCAACTCTTACGCAGACACTTCCCCACCCCGAAAACGCCACATGGATCGGGTCGGGAAAGGCAGATGAGCTCAAATACCTTGTCCGCGGGACCGGGGCAGATTACGCGGTGTGTCTCGGAAATCTTACACCCAACCAGATGAAAAATCTCCAGAAGATCATAGAAATCGAAGTATGGGACAGAACACGACTCATACTTGAGATCTTCTCAAGGAGAGCGAGAACCCGCGAAGCAAAGCTTCAGGTAGAGTCCGCATATCTGCAGTATATGCTTCCCAGGCTCTCCGGTATGTGGCAGCATTTGGGCAGACAGTCGGGAGGTGGCGGAAGCCGTGCAAATAAAGGTATCGGCGAAAAGCAGATAGAACTTGACAGACGCCAGATATCGAAGCGTTTGGCAGAGCTTAGAAGAGAACTCGGGGAAATAGACAGAACAAGAAATGTTCAACGAAACGGAAGACTGAATAACAGTCTCATAAACGTTGCCCTAGTAGGATACACAAATGCCGGCAAATCATCTCTTATGAACCGGTTGTTATCCATGTGCGAATCATCGTCCGATGTGGCTTCCGATAAAAAAGTCTTCGAAAAGGATATGCTCTTTGCCACTCTCGACACATCCATCCGGAAGATTGACATACCCGGAAGAAGACCTTTTCTTCTGTCGGATACCGTCGGTTTTATAGAGGATATACCCCACAGCCTGATAAAGGCATTCAGATCAACTCTGTCCGAAGTTAAGTTCTCGGACATTCTCCTGATAGTTATGGACTCCTCTGATCCCCATCACAAGGACCATAAACGCGTGACAGAAGAAGTTCTTCGAGACCTTGATTCGGATTCGATACCCCGGATATATGTATATAACAAGTCTGATCTACGAGACAATATTCCGAGGCCCGTCTCCGACAGTGAAGAAAATGCCGTCTATATTTCTACCCGGACCGGTTACGGTATAGAAGAACTCCTTAATAAACTGTTTGAGCTCCTCACGCATGAAAGCCAAAGCATCGATGTCATCATCCCCTATACCGACGGGGAAATCATCAGCCGTATACACAGTGAAGGAGTAAATATATCCGAAGAATACGAAGAAGCCGGAACTCACATTTCTGCTGTCGTTCCGGCTCCTCTTGCTGGTTATATCAACTCAAAATATACTCCATCTGAGTCTCTTTAGGCTTCATTCCCATGGCTTTGTAAAATGCCAGTGCTCCGTCATTACCTTCCCATACATTAAGAGTAAGCTCATAACATCCAAGCTTTTTTGCCTCTGTTTTGACATGCTCAAATAATTCTGTTGCCACATGCTGTCCGCGGGAATTCTCATCAACGCATATGTCATCAATATACAGAAGCTTTCTGGGAATCATGGTACTTGTAAAGGGAGGGGGCTGTAACTGGCAAAATGCATAGCCCATTACATGATTTTCTCCGTCAACAGCAACATAAACAGGCCTGTCATCATCAAGAAACATTTCCTCAAGTTCATCACTGCTGTACTTCGTCGTACCGGATATGAAAATATCCGGGCGTATCTTTGCGTGTACTTCCAATACCTGGGACAGAAGATCCAGTACACCCGGAATGTCCTCTTTAACGGCTCTTCTGATATTCATGACGATCTACCTTAATCTGTCCTTGGCTTCTTCGAGTGCATCTATTACCCTGTCACAAAACAGATCAAATTCAGGGTCCGGAACCTGACATTCCGGATGGGACAGGCAATAATCTATGGCTTTCCTGACTCCCTGATCAAACCTTACCGTACACGTAAATCCCGGAACAGCCTTCTTGATCTTGCTGTTGTCAAACACTACGGAATTCGACTTGTCTCCGAGAAGAGATCCGAAATAATCGTAATCACTTACCGAAGCGAGAAACTCGGATGATACATAATAGGGAATATAATCGACATCAAGCGCATCGGCAATCGCCTCATAAATCTGATTCCAGGTAAGTGTTTCATCACTTGTGATCTGGAAGCTCTCTCCTATTGCATGAGGGTTACCCATGAGACCCACAAATCCTTTTGCAAAATCCTCATTAAAAGTCATGGTCCAAAGTGATGTTCCGTCTCCCTGAACAAGTACCGGCTTGCCTTCGAGCATTCTCTTTATAACCTGCCAGCTTCCCTTTTCTCCGTGAACACCCAGGGGTACGCTTCTGACATCGTAGGTATGGCTCGGCCGCACTATCGTTGCCGGAAATCCTTCCTTTTCATATTTATCCATCAAAAAGCTTTCACAATATATCTTGTTTCTTGAATATTCCCAAAACGGATTCGCAAGCGCCGTCCCTTCGGTTATTATATAATTCCTGCAAGGCTTGTTGTACGCCGAGGCAGAGCTTATATAGATATACTGTCCGCATCTTCCCCGAAACAGTCTGTAATCCCTTTCAACCTGTTCGGGCGTAAACCCGATAAAATCGCACACGCAGTCGAACCGCAGCCCGTCTATTGCCTCTTCTATCATCTCCTCATCATTGATATCGGCATTGATAAGGTTCACATTATCGGGTATCTCATCCGCTCTGGTTCCGCGATTGATCAGATATAATTCCCAATCCGGGTTTTGCGCCACGGCTTTGGTTATTGCCATTGAAATTGTTCCTGTTCCGCCTATAAACAGTGCTCTTTGCATTTTAGTCCCTTTCTACTGATTTACAGATGTCTCGTTAAGTATTTCCATCATCTCACGGATCATTTCCTCATCCCTTAATCTGAACAGTATCTCCACTCGTCTTGAAGCTGCGGCATCTACAGATCCGTCGGCTTTGTATACAGGTTCGCTGAATGATTTTCCCACCGTGGACAGGACTTTTTCCAGCTCTTCCTTCTCCCTGTCCGTCAGAAAATCACTGTTTTTGCGTGTACAGTAGTCCGCCACGGAATATGCCCTTTGCTGCGAAAGTTCAAGGTTTGAGAGATAATCTCCGTCCGTATCCGTATGCCCCTCTATAACAATCTCCGAAACATATTTGCTGTATTTCGGACTGAGGAGGATCTTTAAGTATCTTGGCATGAACTCTCCGAGAAAATCCTTTCCGCCGGACTTGAGTGTTGCCCTGTTGTACTCAAACAGAATATTCGAATCCATTGAGATTGCGCCGGTTTTCTCATCAACAGCTATGCTGAGAGATGAATTCTCGAACTCACTTCGAAGAGCTTCTATGAGTTCACTTCTGATACCAATGATATTATCAAGCTTTGCCTGCTGCTCTCCCATAAGCTTTTCAAGCTCTTTGAGAAGCTGTGACTGCTCTTCAAGCTTCCTCTGCTGGGCAAGAAGCTCTCCCTCCTGCTCGGAAAGCTTTAGTTCCTGGGCGTTAAGCTTCGCACCCTGCTCTTCTATAGTAAGCCGTTCGTTTTCAAGTTCTTCCGACTGGATAATGAGTTCACGCTCTTTTCCCGCAAGTTCATTCTGCTTCTCGTCATACTGGACCTTGGACCGCAGCATCGTAAAAGCAATTATGAGCACGAAGCACAATAGCAACCCCGCCATCATATCGGAATACGAAAGCCAGTATGTGATTTCTTCATCTTTTTTATGTGCTCTTTGCCATCTCATAAATATCTACCGCTCAATTGCTCTGATTTCTCTTATCGTTCAGTTTACGCAGGTAATCTATACCGTTTGTAATCTCTTCAAGAGCATCATTCATGTTCTCGTTTGTCTCCGCCGAATACTTTGCCATATCTGTAACCGACTTCTTGAATTCCATGATCATATTGCCCTGTTCAAGGAGCATGTTCTTCTCCTGCATGATAAGATCCCTTACGGCCTTATCCTCTCCCGACATTCCCGAGAGTGTTCTTTGAAGCTCGTTCTGGATCGTCTGTATACTTGCCGTATAACTGTTAAGCGTAGTAACAAGTCTCTCTGTTTCCTGATTGATATTATGAAGTGTATCCTTACCGCTTCCTGTTTTCTCGAGGAGCTGCCCCATCATATCTGCTGTTTCCTTCTGAGCCTTGTACTGCTCATTTACGGATTCGCTGAGCTGATAGAAACTGTTTCCGAGTGACGTATTCATCTCTTTAATGAAATTGTCCACTATCTGCCTGATTGCCTCTGTCTCATTTCTTACCATAATGGTCTCAAATTCGGCAACAGTCCTGTTAAGCCTGTCAAACTGCGGCTCAATGATTTTTCCCAGTTCTTCCGCAACCCTTTCATACATTCTGTCCATAGCGGTAAGCTGTTCTCCCTGAAGCGTGATCAGCTGGTTCATACCGTTGTTCTGGGTGTCGGGAAGAACAAACTTTTTAAATGCCGTGGAAAACTCGGAAACTGCACATTCTCCTTCGTACAGTTTTCTTTTATATATGGCGTTGAACGTAAGGGAGAAAACCATACCGAAGATAGACGTGTGAAATGCCACCTTTATTCCGCTCATAAGTCCGTCAATACTGTCCGTCATCGTCTGAATGCTGCCGGAAGTATTAAAATGCTGAAGTCCTATGGATAGGCCTATAAATGTCCCAAGGATTCCGAGACCCGTCAGCATTCCGGGAACCTGGTTAAGTTCGTTTCTGTGCATTACGGTATCGACCAGATCTTCATTGATATAGTCATTAATACTCGGACGGTAATACGCGTTCTCCGCATCGTCCTCACGGTTTAATTCAAATATGAAATCCGTAAAGAGAAGGTTTAATTTTTCATTTTTGAACAGTTTGATGTTGCTTGACTGGTATGGCTCCCAAAGGTACGTATGTGCATTCATGGCATCAGACCTTATCTTATCGGTTGCCGCCTTAAGGTCCTTAATAATCGCATTCATAGGAGCAAAGCTGCCAAAATCCGTCGCTAAGAATACTATGGCAACTACCAGGAACAAAAAGGCATTAACTGCCATGGTAAATGAATTAAACGGTTCCCGCATCTCCGGTTTAAAAATATTTCTGAACCATTCAAGATTCAAAACAATACATAGAATAACCATTGCAAAATATACAATTGTCAGAAACCATTCATACCATTTTCTCTTAAGCATAATGTCCTCCCCGATATACCATCAGGCCTTCTGTGATATCTTCTTCATGCAAAACAAGAACGCTATCGTAAGTGCAACTCCTATCGGCAGTGAAAGCCATGTTATTCCTATCATAGCAAACAAACCGGTAAATATGTAGCAGACAAATGAGATTGCAGCAACCGATATCGCATAGGGGAGCTGGGTCTCAACATGATTAATATGATTACAATGTGCACCTGCCGAAGACATGATCGTCGTATCCGAAATAGGTGAGCAGTGATCTCCGCAGACAGCACCTGCAAGACAAGCTGATATTCCCACAAAGAACAGTGAACTTGTCTCCGGGAAGATTGCAGAAACTATAGGAATAAGGATTCCGAATGTTCCCCAGCTTGTACCTGTGGCAAAAGAAACAAGACATGCCACGATGAATACAATCGCGGGGAGAGCCCACTGTAACCCTTGAGCTCCGGCCATTGCATTTCCCACAAAATCCTTGGCTCCAAGCAAATTGGTCATATTTTTGAGTGCGGTTGCAAGAGTGAGTATCGTGATAGCAGGTACCATAGCGCAGAATCCTTTCGGAATACACTCCATGGCCTCGTGAAATGTCATAACCTTTCTTGCCACCATATAGATTACTATTATTACAAGAGCAAGAATGCTACCCCAGGGGAGTCCGACATAGGCGTCTGTTGATGAAAACGCTTCAATTATACCGCCTTCTTCTATCGCAGAAAATCCATTAAACAAAAGGCCCCATACACAAAGAATGATAAGGATAACAACAGGAATAATAAGATCTATAAGTTTTCCTTTCGGAGATTCAATGGGGCCGTCATGTTTAAGCGTATACTCCTCATCTTCCGACAGGCTCAGTATGCCAAGATCTCCTGTTGATTCGGCTCTTTCCTCAAACTTTTTCATCTTGCCGTAATCAAATTTCAGAAGTGTAATTGTTATGATGAAAACAAAAGTCAGGATCGAGTAGAAATTATAAGGAATAGCCCTTACAAACAGTTCAATTCCTGAATACTTTTCACTTGTAACGCATCCACTGACAGCAGCTGCCCATGAGGAGATCGGTGCAATCATACATACCGGAGCGGCTGTAGCATCAATAAGGTATGCAAGTTTTGCTCTTGAGATCTTTTTTGAATCGGTAATCGGTGCCATAACCGAACCCACAGTCAGACAGTTAAAATAATCATCTATGAAAATCAACACACCAAGTACAAACGTTGCAAGGGCGGCGCCTACTTTTGTTTTGATGTTCTTAGATGCCCAGTCTCCGAACGCTCTTGAAGCTCCTGATTTATTAATAATCGCAACAATGGTTCCGAGTATCACAAGAAATATCAGTATACCGGCATTTCCCGCAACCGCATCGGATAATCCCTCAACAGTTATAAAATTAAGTGTTCCGGTAAATGATACTCCGGATGCCATCAGTGCTCCGAGAACCACTCCGACGAACAGAGAGGAGTAAGCCTCTTTTGTAATGAGAGCAAGTACTATTGCAACAAGCGGAGGTACAAGTGCCCAAAATGTCCCTTCAAAGGAAAATGCTCCTCCCGCTGACACTATACCAATCAAGACAACCATTAATACGAAGATTATTCCGGCAAATACCGCCGAGTTCTTCTTTTCCATAACACTTCCATCCTTTCATTACCAAAATGTGGCTGATATATTATTACTTTTCCTTCATCCTTGTAATTGCAAGTTTCTGATTAAGGCTTTCAAGTGAGAGCGACACACTTTCCACAAAACTCCTGTGCTTAAGTCTCGTGAAAAAATCATCTCTGTAAGGCATTACGGTGTATCCGAATGTCTGAGTATTACTACGCAAGGGTCCAAACAGAAAAACTCTGTCCTTTTCTCTCCACTCCGGCGGAAACATATCACTGTTCCGGTTTACCTCTGTCTTATTTCCATCAGAATACAGGATCATATCGTTTTCAAAACCGACTACATCCATATCCGGATCACCCTCAAAGAAAGAATGATTAAGACATATTGCCATATCATCGATCTTAACCATTTTTTTACACTCTTCCATTGCCTGCGAATATTCATCCATTGTCCTGCATTTAAACAGTATCTGTTTGATATACGCATAAACAAGCCTAGCTTCGGTTTCTTTCTTTCCTCTTTCAATGAGTTTATTGTAATCGCTTCGAATATCCCTTGTCAGTTCACAACCGCAGCTTTCATTGAAACTTACATACCCTTCGACAAAGCGTTTGTCAAAATCCAGTTCCCCCTCCATAACCAAAAGAAGGGCATCTGTAGCATCATATCCGAGGGCTTTGCGGTTTCTGTTAACGCTTGTGATGGATGGAGAATACATCTGAGCCTCTTCAATATTATCAAATCCGGTAACTTTCATATAGTCAGGAATCGTAATCCCGTCTTTTAATGCTTCCTCCACAAATCCGAGGGCCATATAGTCATTCGCACATATAACCGCATCAGCCATATGAACTCCTTGTTCTTTCCACTCGTTGTAAGCGTCGGCGCCGTCTGTTTTCCAAAATCTTTTATGAAGTACTCTCCTCTTGGATACTTTAATATCATGCTCGTTCAGACAATCACAGAATGCCCTGTATCTTTCATTGCTCTCGAAATTATCTTCCGGACCTCCCAAGTAATTGAAGATCCTGCAATCGTGTATAGTGATCATATGCTCAACAATCTGATACATAGAACGATAATTATCCAGACCGCAGAAAAGAGTATTATCACACCTTGTATCAATGCTGACCACAGGTTTGTTGTGTTTTCTGAATTTCTCAGATATCTCACTGACATACTTAACAGAGTCCAGACTGTTGAGCGCAACAATCAGACCATCGTATCTTTCCGGGACCGGTAAGGAATATATCTCCCTTCCCTTACGGAAAAAATCGGTTTCCATCAAATTGTCATAGGCATTACAGATGTGAAGTTCAACATCTTCATCCCCTATCCTCTCAAGGATACCGGAGATAACATCCCGACTGTAATCACTGTCCCATGTGCTTGTCAGCATCAGTATCTGTTTTGTCATTATTATTCCCTAAATCATTATTATCCGGAATCTTATTGTTTGATTTTTTCCTTAAATTTCTGAACAAATCAATCATACTCTTTTTTTCCGGAAGTGCCACTTCATGGATAAGGTCCATAACATAATCCCCATCCCATAAAACAATGTTCAATTTATCAGCAAACTCCTTAGCTGTTTTGGTAAAACTCTGGTTGGTCATTACAACGCCTACCATGGCGTTGTAATAGTCTTTTCCGGCATATGCTTCCTGAATTGCCTTGATCCCGATAGAGTCCGAGTAACATTTACACTGTACGGCATAGCTTATGCCGTCTCTGTCCGCAATAATATCTATTCCGTAATCGTGGCTTGGCGGCGTCGTCTCCACATTTTCAAAACCCTTCGCTTCAAGCAATTCTGCACAATACTGCTCAAACTCCACGCCTTCCATATCATCGAACAACTCATCGTCATCCGATGGATGTCTTCTCATATACCAGATCCACGCAGCAAGTAAGGCAAGAACTGCTATTCCGATGATAATAATGATTGTTGTTTTGATGTCCACTCGCGGTTCCCCCTAACTACATTTCACAAGGAGCGTCGCCCATTTTATTTCTGCTTCGCAGAATAGGGCTCCGCGTGTAGACAGGGTCCCACCGCTTCGCGGTCCCCCCTATCTACATTTCACAAGGAGCGTCGCCCATTTTATTTCTGCTTCGCAGAATAGGGCTCCGCGTGTAGACAGGGTCCCACCGCTTCGCGGTCCCCCCTATCTACATTTAACAATAGCCGGACGGGTCATGCTAAATTCAGGCGCCCTCGCGGCACACAAAGACATCCGTTTAGTGCTGCTCCATTCCTGGCCTGACACGATTCGCGGCGCTCTGTTGCGCAAGACCCGAATCTCAACACACAACCTGCCGGCTACGCATTTGTAGTATACACGCAAATTCGCCTTTCTTCAACGATTTTCGTCTTTTTTTCCGCCCTCATATTCACCGCAGATAAAATGTTTGACCGACATCACAACCAATGCGGCTCCTGCTATGATAAATAGAATAACGGCCGCCCACATCCATGTACTTATCTCATTTCCGGAAGTAATTATCTGGTATGCAAGATAAACAAGATACCCGCCTACTATTGCCCTGATTGTTAAAACTACCTGTGTAGGATACACTTTCCCTGACGGTTTATCAGGTTCGGGATCAAGTTCTTCAAATTCAGCATCTTCTACCTGATTATTATCCATCTTTCCACCATATTCCCTTTCAGATCAATATTTGTATCATATTTAATATAGTCCCATTAAGATATTAACATGGTATAATGATGTAAGTAAATTACAAACCGCAATTTTGATTTTAAGGAAGGGTACATATGCCAACTGAAAAAGAGATTGAAGAAGTGATTAATATGCTTGATGGAAAAACAGAAGAAGGCGTCAGCCGAATCGGGGTTCACAGGGTAGAAACCGAACGTGAAGACTTTGTCAGGGAAGTTCATCACCATGGCAGATGCGATGTGGGAAGCCCTTTTGCGGACGGCAGTGTCGGAAACTTCTGTGATTGAAACCATGCTTAATATTCAGGGACTTCAAAAAACAACATTACTTGATTATCCCGGATGTGTTGCCGCAACGGTCTTTTTCGGTGGCTGCAATATGCGCTGTCCTTTTTGCCATAACATGGATATTGTGGAGAATTCTCTGAAGCCGCAATACAGCGATAAGGATATTCTGGATTTTCTCTCAAAAAGAGGCGGGATTCTGGACGGTGTATGCATAACAGGCGGCGAGCCTACATTGTACCCGGAATTACCTTCCTTCATTGCGAAGATTAAGGAGCTTGGCCTTAGTGTAAAGCTTGATACAAACGGAACCAATCCTCAAATGCTTAAAAATCTTGTTAAGGATAATCTTATTGACTATGTAGCCATGGATATCAAGTCTTCACCTGCAAATTACGGTAAAGCCTGCGGGATCGAAAACATCGTTCTGACTCCTGTTAAAGACAGCATAGATTTTCTGCTTGGTGGAAAGGTCGAATATGAATTCAGAACTACAGCTGTCGATGAATTCCTGCCCGTCGAAGCTATATCCGATATCTGTACACTGATAAAAGGAGCAAAGCGTTACTATCTTCAGGGTTATGTGGAATCTGAATTTGTCCCTGACAAGTCCCTCCATGCGGTTTCCAAAGAAAAACTCCTGCAATATGTGCAGGAGCTGTCAAAATTCATTGATCTTGTTGAAATCCGCGGGATGGATTAATCCCTGTCATTTACATACTTCATGTAATTAACCACCATAAGAGCAATCTTAAGTGTGAGAGCATCATCAAATACCCTTACATCAAGACCTGTTGCTTTCTGAAGTTTTTCAATCCTGTAGATTAACGTATTTCGATGGATAAACAGTTGTCTTGATGTTTCCGATACATTCAGGCTGTTATCAAAGAATTTGTTTACTGTAGTCAGTATCTCATCATCAATCTCCTCCGGTATATTATCTCCGAATATCTCCTTAATAAACAACTGGCACAGATTGACCGGAAGCTGATATATGAGCCTTCCGACCCCAAGATTACTGTATTCGATAGTCCTCATAAGAGGATAAAAAATCTTGCCGACATCGAGTGCCATTTTTGCTTCTTTGTACGACTTTGACACTCCCTTAATATCCTCGGCAATCGTTCCGTATGCGACCCTGACATCGCTCATGGCCTCAGACCCTGCCATATCAACAAGCATTTTTGCCGTCTCCTCAAGGTCTTCCTTATCATCATCTTTATTAAGGGCTTTAATTACAACAACGTGATTTTCATCTACAGCAGTTACCTGATCGCCGGCTTCGGTATAAAACAATTCCTTTACCATCTCAATAAGATTATTCTCTCTTGATACAACAGGTTCCACAACAAATACGCATCTTCTCTGCGATGCTTCGATATGAAGCTTACGTGCCCTGTTGTAAACATCTACAAGAAGCATATTATCAAGAAGTAGATTCTGGAAAAAAGAATTCCGGTCAACCTTATCAGTATATGCCGCTACAAGGTTCTTAAGCTCGGCTGCGGCAAGCCTCGCGCAAACAGTTTCTTCCCTGCCGGTGTTTGTGATCAGTACAAACGCTGTGTCTGCATCATCCGTTACCCTGATAAATGTCTGCCCCTTAACTTCAAGTGATTCTTCATTACTCATAGCAAAATCACAGATGCTGTCCCTGTCGGGCTCGTCAATTGATCCGGTTTTAACAATCACTCTGCCTGTCGTATCTGTCACAACAAGTTCCGTTCCGGAAATGCTGTATACCTCTTCCATGCAGCTTTCAATCACTCTGTCAGTTATCATTTTGACTACAATCTCCCAAATTAATACTTTTCTCAGCCTTGTTCCTTATTCTCAGCTCTTCAAAAAACTTAGTCAGAAGTCCGCTGCATTCATCAGCAAGAACATCTTTTGTGATCTGTGTTTTATGATTGAATCCATCCATCTGTAACAGATTAATGACAGATCCGGCACATCCCGACTTCGGACTCATGCACCCTATCACGACTCTGTCGATTCTTGACTGAACACATGCACCCGCACACATCTGGCACGGCTCAAGCGTCACATACATTGTACATCCCTCCAGACGCCAGTCACCCATTGCTTTGCTTGCTCTTTTAATGGCTGTGATCTCCGCGTGACACAATGTGTTTCTATCGGTATTTCTCCGATTGTATCCGCGTCCGATGATTTTCCCGTCATAAACTATCACACAGCCAATCGGTACTTCTCCGAGCCTGTATGCCTTTCTTGCCTGAGCAAGAGCCTGCTTCATATATTTTTCATCTTCGCTTAATTCCATAATAATAATTTACCAAAAAATCCCCCGCAGGTAAATGCGGGGGATAATAATCATATGAATTACTCTGATGATACTAGTTTGTAATGATCATCTCAGTATCTTTATCGAATACATGAATCTTCTCAACATCAAATGCAAACTTAACAGTATCGCCGGGTCTTGCTGTTGTACGAGGATCAACTCTTGCTGTGATCGGGAACTCTTCAAGATCAAAGTACAGGTAAACTTCAGCACCGAGAAGCTCGTATACCTTAACTGTTGATTCGAACACACTCTGAGGAGATGCTTCGATATACATTTCCGAATCATATACATCCTCGGGACGGATACCGAAAGTAACAACCTTTCCTGCATA